>JANOJW010000631.1:0-8274 GCA_031418955.1 Hyphomicrobiales bacterium
AGAGCCCTTCCCTTGCGAGACCCGACGCCACACGGCACAGCGTTGTCGGGTCTCGGCCGAAGTGCAGGCGGCCTTCTACCCAACCTACTCGCGTAGCCCTGACACGAAAGGACCCGCATGGAAAAAGAACGATTGGCGGCGTTCAGCGACGGCGTGCTGGCGATCATCATCACCATCATGGTCCTCGAACTCAAAGTGCCGCATGGCACGGACTGGTCGGCACTGTCCAAGCTTTGGCCGGTCTTCATCAGCTATGTGCTGAGCTTCGTCTACATCGCCATCTACTGGCACAACCACCATCACCTGATCCATGCCGCCAAGGCCGTCAACGGACCGATCCTTTGGGCCAACACGCATCTGCTGTTCTGGCTGTCGCTGATCCCGTTTTCGAGCGGCTGGATGGGCGAGAACCACTTCGCGCCGAAACCGACCGCGCTCTACGGCGTCAGCCTGTTGATGCCGGCGATCGCCTACTACGTGCTGCAAAACACGCTGGTGCGACACGGCCACATCGATGCCAAGGTCGCAGCTGCGTTCGGCGACGATTGGAAAGGCAAGCTCTCGGTCGCCGCCTACCTGGTCGGGATCGCGCTCTCTTTCGTCTGGCACTGGCTGGCGATCGTGCTCTACGCCGCCGTTGCCGTGACCTGGCTCATTCCCGACCGGCGCATCGAGAAGGAGCTGCCGAGCGGTGGATGACCGAGTGTCCGACCGTGCCGACGCGGGGCCACCATTGACGTGACGGCAGACAGCACAAGGCACCAAAGACAATCCCCTACGGCCTGTGGCCCTCGCCCATCGCGCCTGCGGACGTGGCGGCGAGCGCCGATCCATAATCATATCGAGGAAGGAACAGATCCGACGTCAGGAATGCAGCTTACGGTGACTGATCAAAATCAGTGGGAATACCACTTCAGCGCGCGGCACGCGACCTCAGGCGCCCTTCGCCTCGCGCACCATGGCGCGCGCGATCACCATCTGCTGGATCTGGCTGGTGCCCTCGAACAGGCGGAACAGCCGCACGTCGCGATAGAGCCGCTCGATGCAGTGGCTGGCAAGATACCCCTGTCCGCCAAGCACCTGAACGCAGCGATCCGCGACCCGGCACACCATCTCGGAGGCGAAGTACTTGGCGCAGGCAATGTCGGCTGCGACCTCCGGCGTCGGCGGATGCGAGAAGCGGCGGGCCACGTCCATCACCATGGCCCGCGCCGCATAGGTCTCGGTCCGGCAGTCGGCCAGCATGTTGGCGACCGACTGGTGCTCGACGATCGGCTTGCCGAACTGCTTTCGCGACATCGCATAGGCGAGCGCTTCGCGGGTCAGACGTTCGGCCTGGCCGACGCAGGTCGAGGCGACGTGCAGCCGCGCCGTGTTGATGCCGCCCATCGCGTTCTTGAAGCCCTGGCCTTCGGTGCCCCCGAGCAACGCCGAGCCGGGTATCCGGCAGTCGCGAAAGAACACCTGCGCGGTCGGCGCGCCGGTCTGGCCCATCTTCTTGTCAACTGGACCGATCGAGAGGCCGGGTGTGCCCTTCTCGACCAGGAACGCCGAGAGGCCATCGGCGCCGCGGCGCGTCTCGTCGGTGCGCGCCATCACCACCATCACATCGGCGATGTTGGCATTGGTGATGTAGCGCTTGGTTCCATTCAGCACGTAACCGTTGCCGTCGCGGCGCGCCGTCGTCTCGACGTTGGCCGCGTCCGAGCCCGCGTTCTCCTCGGTCAGCGCAAAGGCGCTCGTCCACTCGCCGCGCGCGAGCTTGGGGAGCACTGTCTCGCACTGCTCCGGGGTGCCGTTGAGCAGGATCGCCTGCGCCGACAGGCCGAGCGTGGTCGAGAAGCGCGCGCGATAGCAGGACGAGGCGCGCGTCACCGAGATCGTCGCCAGGCACTGCTCGACCATGCCGAGCCCTAAGCCCCCGTAACGCTCGGGGATCGTCATGCCGAACAAGCCGAAGTCCTTCAGGTGCTGCGCGAGGTCCGCCGGAATCGTCTCCTCGTCGGTGAGCCGCGCCTCGCTCGGAATGAGCGTTTCCTCGACGAGCGCGTCGAGCCGCTGGTGCCACGCAGCAAAATCCGAGCGGGCGAGCGCGAAGAGGTCTGGCCTGCTCATCGTCGGGTTCTCTCGGGCGAGCGGCTCACGCCATGTCCTTCATCGCCGGCGGAGGATCGCCGTAGGGGATGTGGATCACGCGATCGACGTAGATGCCGGGCGTGTGGATGTCGTCGGGGCCGAGCGCGCCGAGATCCACGACGTGCTGCGTCTGGCAGATGGTCAGCTCGGCGGCAGTCGCCATCACCGGATTGAAATTGCGGCCGCTGGTGCGGAAGCGGATATTGCCCCAGCGGTCGGCCTGCCATGCCTCGATCAGCGCCACGTCGGCCTTGATCGCCTCCTCGAGGATGTACTTGCGACCGCCGTACTCGCGCACTTCCTTGCCTTCGCCGATATAGGTGCCGTAGGCGGTCGGCGTGAAGAACGCGGGGATGCCGGCGCCCGCCGCCCGGATGCGCTCGGCGAGCGTGCCCTGGGCCACGAGCTCGAGCTCGAGTTTGCCCGCCGCTTGCAGTTCCTCGAATACGACCGAGCCCGACGAGCGCGGGAACGAGCAGATGATCTTGCGTACACGCCCCGCGGCCATCAGTCCGGCGAGCCCGGTGCGACCCGTGCCGGCGTTGTTGGCGACGACGGTGAGGTCCGTCGCGCCCTGCTCGGTCAAGGCGTCGAGCAGCTGATTGGGCTGTCCCACCGCGCCGAAGCCGCCGAGCAGCACCGTCGAACCGTCCTTGATACCGGCCATCGCTTCAGCCAGCGTCGTCACGATCTTATTGATCATGGGTTTTCCTTTGCGCCTTGAGTTGCCCACAAGCAACCGGCGCGTCTTAGAGCCTGGCTCGGAGGTTTTCGTATGGTTTCATTGCATTGGCATGGTTCAGATGGCAGGAGGGTGGCGCCGCCGATACCCCAGGTATCGGCAAGCCGCGCGACGAAGCAGATGGGCCATTCCAGCGCAACCGGAGGCGGCCCAATCTCGGCCGACCGCGGCGTCGGAGACCTTGCCCGTAGCTTGGCTACGGTCTGCGGCCTCCTCCTGACGGATCGACTCGACCTTGGGCCGTGAAACCACACGAAAATCTCCCGGACAGGCTCTAAGCGCCTGACCGGGACGCCGCCGCACAAGCCGTCGCGGGCTCAACTGGAAGAGAGCCTAGCCCCGGCAACGGCACGACACCCGCAACCTGAGTGCCGCGCACAGCCGACAGGATCGCGGCCTTCGACACCGAAGTGCCGGGACACGACTTTTCAGTCTGCGGCACCTCGCGGTGGAACAGCAAGGCTTGCGGCGGCAGATCGAAGCGCACCTGCACGGCGCGGATCACGGCCAACACGCTGCCGAACTGCGCGCCCTCGAGCCGGTCGCAGCCGATGTCGAAATTGCCGATCGCCTCGAACATGAAGACGCCCCGGTTCATGCCGAACCCGATGCTTGCCGGCGTCATGTTCCAGTCGCGGCCCGACCAGATCGTGCCGTCCGGCATGATCGAGACGTGCTGGGCAATGTCGGCAAAGCCGCGCTCGCCGACATGGGATCGGCACATGCCCACGACGCAACTCCCACTGCCGATCTCGCGCCAGCGCGCATGATCGGGGATGAACGTGTGGTGCATGTCGACGCGCCAGACGCGCCGCGCCCAGCCGAACGCCCCGAGTGCGGCCAGGAACTCAGCCGGGGTCCAACACTGGAACGGCGCCGGCATGGGCTCGCCTCACTTCGGCAGCAGGTCCTTCACGAGGCCGCTCGCCTTCGACATGTCCATTTGGCCAGCGAACTTGGTTTTAAGCGCGCCCATGACTTTGCCCATATCCTTTGGACCCGCAGCGCCGACCTCCTTGATCAGCTCGGCGATCGCTGCGCGGGCCTCCGCCTCGCTCATCTGCTTGGGCAGGTAGGTCTCGATGATGACGATCTCGGCCGCCTCCTTGGCTGCAAGTTCCGGCCGGCCCCCGGTGGTGTACTGTGCAATCGAATCGCGGCGCTGCTTCACCATCTTGGTCAGTACGGTCATGATGCCGGCGTCGTCGATCTCGCCCTTGGAGCCCGGCTCCATGTCGGCCTTCTTCATGTCCGAGATCATCAGCCGGATCACGCCCAGACGGTCTTTCTCGCCAGCCTTGAGGGCGGTCTTCATGTCGTCGGTCAGGCGCTGGCGCAGCATGGGGCTCTCCTTGTCCGTCCGACGCATGTAGGCCCTGCCATCGGGCACCGCAACCCGGGGATCAGCGCGTTGAACGGTTTGACCCGCATAGCTGCATCTTCTAGGAGGAACCACAGCTCTCGAATCCCGGGATCGCACGGGGGAGAAGGATCCATGTCCGCCACCAAAGCTCCCGCTGCGGCCGATGTCTGGGCCGAGGCGCCCCGGACCGCACGGCTCGTCCTTGCCGACGGCTCGGTGATTGCCGGGCGCGGACTTGGCGCGACCGGACGGGCCGTCGGCGAGGTGTGCTTCAACACCGCCATCACCGGCTACCAGGAGATCCTGACCGACCCGTCCTATGCCGGACAGATCGTCACCTTCACGTTTCCCCACATCGGCAACGTCGGCGCCAACGCCGAGGATACCGAAACCTCGAACCTCGCGGCGCGGTCGGGCGTACGCGGTTGCATCCTGCGCGCGGACATCACCCAGACCTCGAACTATCGCGCAGCCGAACATCTCGACCGCTGGCTGAAGGCGCGCAACATCATCGCCATCGCCGGCATCGACACGCGCGCGCTCACCGCCCTGATCCGCACCAGAGGCGCGCCAAATGCCGTGATCGCGCACGAGCCGTCGGCGAAATTCGATCTCGCCGCGCTCAAGGCCGACGCGAAGGCCTGGCCCGGTCTCGACGGCATGGACCTCGTACCCGATGTCACTAGCGGGCAGAGCTACACCTGGGACGAGACGCGCTGGGTCTGGGGCCAAGGCTACGGCCGCAATACCTCGCCGCAGTTCCACGTCGTCGCCATCGACTACGGGATGAAGCGCAACATCCTGCGCTGCCTCGCAAGCGCTGGCTGCCGCGTCACGGTGGTGCCTGCGACCACGTCGGCGGCCGATATCCTCGCCCGCAAGCCCGACGGTGTGTTCCTCTCCAACGGGCCAGGCGATCCGGCAGCGACCGGCACGTATGCGGTGCCGGAGATCAAGGCGCTCGTCGCCAGCGGACTGCCGGTGTTCGGCATCTGCCTCGGGCATCAGATGCTGGGCCTGGCACTAGGCGCAAAGACCATGAAGATGCAGCAGGGGCACCGCGGCGCCAATCATCCCGTGAAGGACCACACTACGCAAAAGGTCGAGATCACCTCGATGAACCACGGCTTCACGGTCGACCGAGATACACTGCCCAAGGGCGTCGAGGAGACGCACGTGTCGCTTTTCGACAAATCCAACTGCGGTCTGGCGCTGTCGGGCACGCCAGTGTTCTCGGTGCAGTACCACCCGGAGGCCTCGCCCGGCCCCGAGGACAGCCACTATCTGTTCGTCCGCTTCGTCAACCTGATGCGCGCGAAGAAGGGGTTGCCGGTGGTGAGCGAGCGGTGAGCAGGGATTCTCCGACGTCTGCCCAAGTGCCTGGCTTTAGCCTGGCACTGCGTCCTGCTCCCGACACGGAGGTCGAGCCACGGTGCCAGGCTGAAGCCGGGCACCTACTGAACTTCACCGCCCCGTCGAGCCGAAGCCGCCGGCGCCGCGGTCGCTCGATTGCGTGAACTCGGGCACCACCGCGAAGACGGGGCGCAGGATCGGCACGAATAGCATCTGCGCGATGCGCATGCCCGGCTCGATCACGATCGGCGGCGTCCCGGGCGCATTGCGGTTCCAGGCCGAGATCAGCACCGGCCCCGTGTAATCGGCATCGATCAGCCCGACTGAATTGCCGAGCACCAGACCCTGCTTATGGCCGAGCCCCGAGCGCGGCACGATCAGCGCCGCCATGCCGGGAGCGCCCATGTGCAATGCGATGCCGGATGCGATCAACTCGGCCGGTGCACCGGCTGCCAGCGCCAGCGGCGCATCGAGGCAGGCGTAGAGATCGATCGCGGCGGCCATCGCGCTCTGATAGCGCGGCAGGCCCCATTGCTCGAGCCGCCGGTCGAGCACCTTCACTTCGATTTTCGGCTGATGGTTCAAGGACATCGACATCTCCGGAGCAAACGGCGGCGCGTGCCTTGACAAAGCCGGCCTGGGCTGTGTTCTACGCGGCAATCGAAGATAATTGAAATATCAGGCAATAGGATCGCAGCCATGCCCGGCTTGCTCTCACAGCGCTATCGCTCCCACACCTGCGGCGGTTTGCGCAAGGCCGACGTCGGCACGACCGCGCGGCTCTCCGGCTGGGTGCATCGCGTGCGCGACCATGGCGGCGTGCTGTTCATCGACCTGCGCGACCACTACGGCATCACGCAGGTGGTCGCTGATCCCGATTCCAAGGCCTTCAAGGCGGCGGAGGCTGCGCGCTCGGAGTGGGTGATCCGCGTTGACGGCAAGGTCCGCGACCGCCCCACCGGCACCGTCAACGCCGAGTTGCCGACCGGCGAGATCGAGGTCTACGCCGGCGAGATCGAGGTCCTGTCGGAGGCCAAGGAGGTGCCTGTCCCGGTGTTCGGCGAGCCCGACTACCCCGAGGACATGCGGCTGACCTACCGCTTCCTCGATCTGCGCCGCGAGACGCTGCACGACATCATCATGACGCGGCTCGCCATCACGCGCGCGATCCGCGCAAAGATGCATGACGCGGGCTTCAACGAGTTTCCGACTCCGATCCTGACCGCCTCGAGCCCCGAGGGCGCGCGCGACTTTCTGGTGCCCTCGCGCATCCATGCGGGCAAGTTCTACGCGCTGCCGCAGGCCCCGCAGCAGTACAAGCAGCTACTGATGATGTCGGGCTTCGACCGCTATTTCCAGATCGCGCCGTGCTTTCGCGACGAGGATCCGCGCGCCGACCGGCTGCCCGGCGAGTTCTACCAACTCGACGTCGAAATGAGCTTTGTCGAGCAGCACGACGTGCTCGGCACCATGGAGCCGATCATCACGGCCGTGTTCGAGGAGTTTGCGAGCAAGGCCAACAAGAGCGGCAAGCTGATGCGGGTCGACAAGGACTGGCAACAGATCCCCTACGACACGGCGATCCAGAAGTACGGCTCCGACAAGCCCGACCTGCGCAACCCGATCGAGATGCAGGATGTGACAGAACATTTCCGCAGCAGCGGGTTCAAGGTGTTTGCGGGCATGATCGACAAGGACCCGAAGGTGCGCGTGTGGGCAATTCCCGCGCCCAAGGGCGGCTCCCGCGCGTTCTGCGACCGCATGAACAAATGGGCGATCGACACGCAGAAGCAACCGGGCCTCGGCTACATCATGTGGAGACAAGAAGAGGGTGCAGCGGGCGCCGGCCCGATCGCCAAAAACCTTGGCGGCGACCGCGCTAGCGCGATCTTCAAGCAACTCGGCCTGGCTATTGGCGACGCCTGCTTCTTCGCGGCCGGTGATCCCGCCAAATTCTACAAGTTTGCCGGCCTCGCCCGCGACGAGGTCGGCCGCGAGCTGAAGCTCAACGACGAGAACCGGTTCGCGTTCTGCTGGATCGTCGACTTTCCGTTCTACGAGTGGAGCGAGGAGGAGAAGAAGGTCGACTTCTCGCACAACCCGTTCTCCATGCCCAAGGGCGGCAAGGAGGGCCTGGACGCCGCCGAAAAGGCCGGTCGCGACGCGATCCTCGCTCTCAAAGCCAACCAGTACGACATGGTCTGCAACGGCTATGAGATCGCCTCGGGCTCGATCCGCAATCATCTCACTGAGACGATGGTGAAGGCGTTCGAGATCACCGGCCTCGGGCGCGAGGAGGTGGAGGCGCGGTTCGGCGGCCTCTACCGCGCGTTCCAATACGGCGCGCCCCCGCACGGCGGCATGGCGGCCGGCATCGAGCGCATGGTGATGCTGCTGACCGGCTGCAAGACCGTGCGCGAGGTCGCGCTGTTCCCGATGAACCAGCAGGCCAGCGACCTGCTGATGAACGCACCGAGCGAGGCGAGCCCGAAGCAGTTGCGCGAGCTGAGCATTCGGGTCGTGGCGGAGCCGCGCAAGTAAATAAGGTGGCGGAGCCGCGCAAGTAAATATGGTGGCGGCGGCGAAGAAGCAGGTGCGGCCTCGTAGGTTGGCGTCAAGGCCCGCTCCTTCTGCGGGCCGCGACCCAACATTCCACGACGCGTCGAGGCATGTCGGGTCG
>JANOJW010000632.1:0-3159 GCA_031418955.1 Hyphomicrobiales bacterium
GGTCGTGGGGGCGGGTCATGAGCGATCCGGCCGACGATCCAGAAGCCTCCCCATCACGCTCGCGGCTCACCGCCATCACGTTCGACAGCGCCTCGATCAGTCGCGCCAACGCCAACGTCGAGCACGAGCGGGAGGTGGCGATCTACGACCTCATCGACGAGAACTCGTTTGCGCTCGATGGCCGCGACGACGGCCCCTATACGCTGACGCTCGGCATCGCGCAGGATCGGCTCGTGTTCACGGTGGGCAGCGAGGCGGTCGACGGCGAGGTTTTACACATTCTCTCGCTGTCGCCGTTCCGGAAGATCATCAAGGATTACTTCCTCGTCTGCACCACCTACTACGAGGCGATCCGGTCGGCGCCGCCCTCGAAGATCCAGGCCATCGACATGGGCCGCCGCGCGCTGCACGACGAAGGCAGCCGGCTGCTGATCGAGCGGCTGGCCGGCAAGATCACCATCGATCACGGCACCGCGCGGCGACTGTTCACGCTGATCTGCACCCTGCACTGGAAAGGGTAGCGGATGGTGGACGGCGGGGCGGGGCCGAGCGAGGTTCCAGGCGCGGTGTTGTTCGCCTGTACGATGAACGCGCTGCGTTCGCCGATGGCGGCAGCGATCCTGCGCCATCTCGCGGGCCGGCGCTGCTATGTGCAGTCGGCGGGCGTGCGTGCGGGCGACACCGACGGCTTCATGATTGCGGTGATGGACGAGATCGGCATCGACGTGTCGGGTCACGTGCCGCTGACCATCGCCGATCTCAACGATACCTCGTTCGACCTGATTATCACGCTGTCGCCGGAGGCGCACCACCAGGCGCTGGAGTTGACCCGAACAATGGCCGTCGATGTCGAGTACTGGCCGACCTTCGATGCCTCGATGATGCAGGAGTATGGCGGGCGCGACGAGGTGCTCGCCTCCTACCGCGGCGTGCGAGACCGCCTGTTCCGCCGCATCAAGCATCGCTTCAGCCTCGAAGGCGGTCCGACGGTGTGATCGACGCAAAGCAGGCTTGGCGTCCGCCGAACCTGCAGCCTCCAAGCTCAAGCTCATGAGCCAAGGCCTGATCGAGTCCAAGTCTGGCTCGGCCGCGCGCGTCAGCCGATGGCGCTGCGGCCTGTCCAGCGTTCGAACAGGCGGCCGTCGACGGCGAGATCTGCGATGTTGGCCGAGACGCTGTCGGCGAGACGCCAGCCGGAGCGGTGGATGTAGGCGCCGGGCTCGATGCCCACATGCAGCATCGCGGGGATCGCGGCGGCGATGGTGCGAAAGCCGATCGAGCGGCAATAGGCGTGCTGTGCCGGCGTAAAGCAACGGCGCATGCCGTAGGGGAACGCGAAGTCGGCGACCTCGCGGCCGGTCAGATCCTCGAGCATTACCTTCGACTGGCGGATCTCGGCGTCCCACGCGGTCTCTGGGAGATCCGATACACGAAAGTGGGTGTGGGAGTGGCAGCCGATGGTGTGGCCGTCGGCGGCGATCTCTTTCGTCTCAGCTTTGGAGAGCGACACGCACTCGCCGCGGAACGCGATGCGGTCGAAATAGCGCGCGAGCTCCGCCTCGCTGCAGCGATCGCGGAACGGCAAGGTGTTGGTGTAGAACGTGGCGCGGATGCCGACCGCGTCGAGTACGCCCCGCGAGCCATGCCAGCTGCGGTAGTTGTCGTCGAAGGAGACGAACAGTAGCTGCTCGCCGGGGCGGCCAGCGACATACGCCGCAGGGTCGACCGTGCGATAGCCGCGATCGAGGAGGGCGCGGATGGCATCACGGAACGCTGCGCGCTGGTGGGCCTCGAGTTCGTGGAAGTAGATGGCGATCCGGTCCGGCAGGTCGCGACTGAACGCGGCCCGATGCAGGCGCGCAATCCCCCCTTGCGCGAGTGACTTGAGGTTGGCCATGGACGTGTTCTCAGTCCACCGTTCTGACGCGTGCAGCGTTGCGCTGGGAGGCCAAGTGGGTAGAGCGTTCGACGGCTCCCCAGTAGATGTCCATCAGCATCTCGTAGTTCACAGCGGCGGTGAAGCGCGTCTCGTAGCCGCAACGCACGGCTCGGCCCATGGCAGCGAGCGCAACCGGGTCGGCGAGTGCCGACCGTGTGCGTTCGATCAATGCACCGAAATCGCCGGGCGGCACGAGAACTCCGTCGACACCATCCTGGATGATTTCGGCAAAGGCACTGTGGCGGAACGCGATCACGGGGAGGCTCGCAGCCCAGGCCTCGAGCAGGGTCAGCGGCATGGCCTCGAAGCTGGTCGACGGCATCACGAGCACGTGCGCCCGGCTGCGTAGTTCGACAAGCACTGAGGGTTCGAGATGGCCGTGGATCGTGACGTTCGGCGGCGCGATGCGGCGGATCTCGGACTCGAGGGGGCCTGTCCCCGCAATGTCCAACGGACGGTCGGCCGGCGTCCAGGCCCGGACAAGCTCCAGCGCACCTTTGCCTTCGGCGAGCCGCCCGATGAACAGGACGCCCTTTTTGTCCGCTGCCGGCGCGATCGCCTGATCCGGCACGAAGTTCGGTTTCACGATCAGCCGCGACGCCGGGGCGCCCATCTCGATCAGTTTCCCGCGCTGGAACTCCGTCAGCGCGATCAGCCGGTCGACGTGGCGGCTCCACGTGCCGCGCATCCGATGGGCGGTGATCATTCCGGCAACGGCGAGGCTGCCGCTGAGCGAGCCGCGGTAGCACCGGTGCAGCACGGCTGACAGCGGCAGCCGGCCGACGCACGACTCGCACGTGGCCCCGTTCCGGCTCAGCAGTCCGCCGGCACATCCGAGCCGGTAATTGTGCAGCGTCTGCACGACAGGCACCCCACGATTGCGGGCAGCCGCGTGAACCGAGGGAGACAGCAACGGAAAAAAGTTGTGGACGTGCATGACGTCCGGGCGCTCGCGGTCGATCAGGGCTCCGATCTCGCGCGCCGCGGGCCTATTCCAGATGGTGCCGGCCAAGGCCCGTGACTTGTCGGCCAGCGACTCGATCCGTGCGTTCTCGACGGTGTGGCGAATGACCCTGTGGCCGTGCTGTTCGAGCAGGCGGGCCTCGTTCTCGAAGGCCACATCTTCGCCGCCCCGGCGCTGATAGTAGTTGTGTGCGAGCAGGATGCGCATCTGCGCGAATTTCCGGGTGGGCGGCCACGGCCACAGGGCGGCTGATGCG
>JANOJW010000633.1:0-10068 GCA_031418955.1 Hyphomicrobiales bacterium
GTCGATGACGTGGTTGTTGGTCACCACGTAGCCGTCGGCCGAAATGACGAAGCCGGAACCCTGTGCCAACGCCTGCTGGCGCGGATTTGGGCCGCCGGGATTGGGCTGTCCCCGGAACTCCTTCGGCAGGTTCTTGAAGAACTCGTTCAGCGGGTGGTCGTCGGGCAGGTCGGGGAACTGGCCGCCACGGCCGCCGCCACCTTTGGGCTGGGCGCGGGCGCCGCTGGCTGTCACGTGGACGCTGACCACCGACGGCTTGACCCGGTCGACGAGGTCGGCGAACGACAGCGGCGCGCGCCCGAACGGCGTCTCGACGGCGGGGCCTGCACGCTGGGCGAGCAGGGGGGCCGGCGCTCCCACCACCGAGAGGCCGACGAGGCCCGCGCCGGCAAGAGCCAGGATACGGACGGGAAGCTTGGTCATGGCGTGGCACCTTTCTGGCGGAACGCAAATCGTGAGAATCCGGGAAGCGAGACGCACTCTCGCCATAGCCGCCGTGCTATAGGGACTTGTTCGTTACGGCGACCTTTCGGGCGCATTAAATCTTGGTAAGCTTCGCGAACTTGGGACCGGCCCGACGCCGGAGACTGACGGACCGATGATCTTCGCACGCCGCACCACAGGAGTGACTGACCAAGTCCGCCCGGGCCAAGTCCGCCCGGGCTTGCGCATGGCCGTGGACGATCGATCGCCTTGCGCGCCTCCGTTCCATCGTTGGGCATGCAGGCAATCACAAGTTCACTACGACCTCCCTCCCGTGAGCCGGCCCGTGACATCGGCCATCGCCGTGCTCGCGATGGCGATCGCTGCGGTTGCGACGCCCGCCAGCGCCTTCGACTTGCCCCGCCCCGACCAATCCGCCCACCTCGCCAAGCCCGTCGCCGTGTTCGGCTCCGATGACCGCGTCAATGTGCCGGCCCGCCTCGACTGGATCGCCCAGCGCATCGGCATCCTGTTCAACAACAGCGCGCGCACGGTCTGCACCGCCTTCTGCGTCGCCGACAACGTCATCGCAACGGCCGCCCACTGTTTCGCCAAGGGCCAGTCGTCGATCAACGCGCGCTATGCCGATTTCAATTTCGTGCGCAACTACGACAAGTCGAAGACGCTTGCCCGTATCGAGGGCGCGACCACGGGCTCGGCCGCCCAGCACGTCACCACCGGCGACTTCAAGCTGCGCGTGCGCCCGCCCATCGACGCGGCCCACGATTGGGCGGTGGCGCGGCTGCCGAAGAACACCTGTCCCGCCGACGGTCTCAATGTGCAAGTCATGAGCAACGATGAGCTGATTGCGGCGGCGGGCAAGAAGAAGATCTTCCAGGTCTCCTATCACCGGGACTGGGCGCAGTGGCGGCCGTCGTACTCCAAGCCCTGCGCGGTCGCCCGCGATTTCGATCAGGCGAAGTGGACCTCGATCGCGCCCGACTTCCTCAAGGCCGAGCAGATGGTGCTGCACACCTGCGACACGGGCGGCGCCTCGTCGGGCTCGCCGCTGCTGATCGAGACGGCGGACGGCGCGGCGGTAGTGGCGATCAACGTCGGCACCTACGTGCAATCGAAGGTGACGCCGGTCGGCAGCGGCCCTGCGCGCCAGCGTACCGAGACGATCGCCAACACGGCGGTCAATGCGTCAGCCTTCGCCGACCGGATCGAGCTGATGCGCACGGCGCCGATGCTCGCCTCCGGCCCGCAGCTGCGCGAGTTGCAGGACGCGCTGCGCGCGCTCGGTCACTACGCGGGGCGCAGCGATGGCGCCTTCGGCCCCGCCATGAAGACGGCGATCGAAGCCTTCGAGGCGGGCGCCAAGCTGCCAGTGCACGGCTTGCCGACCAAGGTCATCGCCGACCGCGTGCTCGCAACGCCCCAGCGCGGCGTCGCCCCGGCGTCAGCGCCGGCCGCCCCAGTCCCCGCCGGCGCTCCGCAGCGGTGACGCCACGGTACAGCGCGTCCGCGCCGCCGCCAGGGGCCGGATGTCCGTAAAATGATTCACCTGTCAAAGAGCCGGGCCGTCAGTACGTTCCCGATCACTGTGGACACGATCGGGCCGCGCGCGGGCAACCGTTCCCGCATGATGCGGCCGTTCGGACCCAGGGGCATAAATTTCGATACTGGTTCCCAGCGGCAGGGTTAATTGCGGGGATAAGTCGTGCCGATCGACGTCAGTTTATGCCGAAGAGGGCAAAGGGTGGCGGCGGCGCTCGAAACGCCGCGACCGCGCGACAACCATCCACCGCGACGTGCTCTGTCCACATTGAGTTTCGCGCATCTGCCGGGATACACCGGCTGGCAGTGACGTGATTTGACCCCGAGAGATGCCATGGTGCTGACCGACCACAAGGCGGCCGACCTGCTGCTTGCCGCCGATCATCCGGGCCCGACGCGGCCCGTCTGGCTGGTGCGACCGGCGGAGCTCGACGGCATCCTGTCCCGTCTGACATCTGAGCAGCGCGCCTGGCTCGCCGCCACCGGCTTCAAGGCCGCCGCGCGCAAGTTCGCGCTGCTGCCGGGCGCCGCCGGCGCGGTTGCCGGCGCACTCCTCGGCTTGGGTGATGCGCCCGACCGCAATCCCGTCGAGCCCGCCTCCGCACTGACCGGCCTGCTGCCAGGCCTGCTGCCGCCCGGCGATTATCACATCGGGGATGGGCACATCGCCACCGACGGGCTCGATCATACGCTCGCCGCGATCGCATTCGGTCTCGGCGCCTACCGCTTCCGCCGCTACAAGTCGGGCGACGCCGACCCGCTGCCGCGCTTGAAACTCGCAACAAGCATCGACCGCGCCGGCGCAATTGTCGCAGTCGAGGCCATCGCCATGGGCCGCGACCTCATCAACACGCCGGCCTCCGACATGGGACCCGGCGAGCTCGAGGCGGCGGCAAAGAAACTCGCCGAGAGGCACGGGACCGAGTTCTCCTCGATCGTCGGCGGCGAGCTGCTGCGTCGCAATTTTCCACTGATCCACGCCGTCGGCCGGGCGAGCCCACGCGCGCCCCGCCTGATCGACATCGCCGCCGGCCGAACCAGCGCCAAGAAGATCACCATCATCGGCAAGGGCGTGTGCTTCGACACCGGCGGCCTCGACATCAAGCCGTCGAGCGCCATGCTGATCATGAAGAAGGACATGGGCGGGGCGGCGGCCGCACTCGCGCTCGCGCACATGATCCTCTCGGCGAAGCTCGACGTGCGCCTGCGCGTGCTGATCCCGGCCGTCGAGAACAGCGTCGCTGGCGACAGCTTCCGCCCCGGCGACGTGATCCGGAGCCGTGCGGGCAAAACAATCGAGGTCGGCAACACAGACGCCGAAGGGCGGCTCGTGCTCGCCGACGCGCTGACGCTGTCGGAGGAGGATCAGCCTGATCTCGTCGTCACCTTCGCGACCCTCACCGGTGCCGCCCGCGTCGCGCTCGGCCCCGACCTGCCCCCCTTCTTCTGCGACGACGACGCCACCGCCCGCGCCATCGAGGCGGCTGGTATCGCCGTCGCCGATCCGGTGTGGCGTCTGCCGTTCGCGCCGTCCTATGAAAGCTGGCTCGATTCTCCCGTCGCCGACATGAACAACGTCGCCGACGGCGGCTTTGCGGGCGCCATCGTGGCGGCGAACTTCTTGAAGCGCTTCGTTGCGAAGTCGCGCCGCTACGTCCACTTCGACATCTATGGCTGGCGCGCCTCGCCTAAGGCTCTCGGCCCCAAGGGCGGCGAGACCCAGGCCGTCCGCGCCGTGTTCGAGATGCTGCGTCGCGAGTACGGGGCGCGGTAGCGGTTCCGGTTGCGTACCCTCCGAGGTCGTCGGTCACCGATAGATTGCGACGGATGCGAGACGACGACCACGGTGACAGACCCCGGAATGCGGAAAGGACCCGAAGGCGTTAGCCTCCGGGTCCTTGATGACCGAACGGTCAGTTCAGATCGTTCAGGGCGCCTGCTTGTTCAGGTTGTCGAAGCCCGACTTCGGCGCGGTGTCACGGATATCGTCGAAGATCGTGCGCGGCGCGGTGTCGCGGATCTGGTCGAAAATCGACTTCGGGGCCGAGTCGCGAATGTCGTCGAAGATCGAGCGCGGGGCGCTGTCGCGGATCTGGTCGAAGATCGTGCGCGGCTGGGCGGAGGCCTGGCCGACGAACAGGCCAAGGGCAATAACAGAGGCGGCGAAAAGGGTCTTCATGATCGTTGTGCTCCTGATGATCATTGGCTTGGTCTTGTCTTTACCGGTGGCGATGTTTCGCTCACCGATGAGTTGCGATATGCGCTCAATCGCTGCGCAGCGAAAGGTGCCCTCACGCACGCGTGACAGGTGTTGATCGCAGCGCACAAAACCGCGAGCCGCGCGTGTCGCATGCGGGGCCGGCCTCGCGGGCGGTAGCGGGACGAACGAGGGGCTGCTATGGCCGTGATTGCAGACCTACCCCCTTGTTCCGGGCCTTCGGATGGTCACTTCGCATCCAGCCCCAAGCCCGTCGCCGTCTCTGCTCGAGGGTTCCCGATGCCTGTTCAACCGCTCACCGGCATCCGTGTGATCGATCTCACGCGCGTTCTGTCGGGTCCATTTGCCACCATGTTGCTTGCCGACATGGGCGCCGACGTCGTCAAGATCGAGACGCCGCAGGGCGACACCGTGCGCTCGGCCGGCGCATCGATCGACGGGCTGTCCTGGTATTTTGCTTCCTTCAACCGCAACAAGCGCTCGGTCGTCATGGACCTGCGCAAGGACGACGCCAAGGCCGTACTGACGCGCCTGCTCGCGAACGCCGACGTGCTGGTCGAGAATTTCCGCCCCGGTGTGCTCGCCGAGATGGGCTTTTCCGAGGAGCGCCTCGCCCAGATCAACCCGAAGCTGATCGTCGCCTCGATCAACGGCTACGGCTCGAAGGGCCCCTACGTCGACCGGCCGTCGTTCGACTTCATCGCCCAGGCGATGTCGGGCTTCAAGGCGACGACTGGCTATAAGGACTGCGCACCGATCCGAGCCGCCGCCCCGATCACCGATCTGATCGCGGGACTTTATTGCGCATTCGGCGTCGTCAACGCGATCCGCGCGCGCGACCTGACGGGCCGCGGCCAGCGCGTCGAGGCGGCGATGGTCAACGGCATGGTCTCGATGCTCGCCTACCTGGCGTCCGAGTACTTCGCGACTGGCGCCACTCCGGCACGCAACGGCAACGACCACACCATCGCCTCGCCCTATGGGCTGTTTCGCGCCCTGGATGGCGACATCGCGATCGCGCCGGCATCGCGCGAGATCCTGGCCCGGCTGATGCGCGAACTCGATCTCATCGACGTGCTAGCCCGCCCCGACCTGCAGACCGAGGAGCAGCGCCGTGCGGCCCGGCCCGAACTCAACGCGATGATCAACGGGAAGCTCGCCTCGCAGACGCAGGACTACTGGATCGAACGGCTGAATGCGGCGGGCGTGCCGTGCGGCCGGGTGCTGTCGGTCGCCGAGGTGTTCGACGATCCGCAGGTCAAGGCGCAGGAGATGGCGATCGAAGTCGACCACGGGCAGCGCGGCGTCGTGCGGATGGTGGGCTTCCCCGTCAAGCTATCCGACACGCCCGCGCGCGTGCGCCGCCCCGCGCCAGAACTCGGCGCTCATACCGCCGAGCTGCTCGCCGAGGCCGGCTACACCCCGGCCGAGATCGCAGCCCTGCGGGCACAGAAATGCGTCGGCTGACCACCGGTCCGGCGATCGAGGATGTTCGGCGTCTTGGCTTGGCAGACCATTTGCTCAAACCGCCATGGCCATGCCGTCCCGGCCGGGGTCGGCGCCACCATCGAGCTTGCCATCCAGAATGCGGATCGCATGCACGCCGGCGAAGTGGAACGTCAATGCCGAGCGGCGCACCGCATAGCCGCGCGCCTTCAGGTCTGCTTCCGTCGACCGCAGGATGCGGTTGGTGATGTCGAGCGTGTCGGACGTCGCGTTGAAGCGCGGCGCTGAGACCGCTTCCAGCGCCGACATGCCGAATTCGACGACGTTGAGGATCGCCTGCAGAATGCCCATCGCGATGTAGGTGCCGCCTGGCGCGCCGATGACCAGCATCGGCTTGGTGTCGCGAAACACGATGGTTGGCGCCATCGAGGAGAACCGCGACTTGCCCGGCGCCAGCGAGCCGGGGCGGCCGGGTCGCGGATCGAACACCGCCATGGCGCCGTTGTACATGAAGCCGAGGCCGTCCGTGACGACGCCCGACGGCGTGCCGAGCGTGTGGGTCATGGTGGCGCAGACGCCATGCTCGTCGACGGCGCAGACGTGCGTGGTGTCGGCGCTCTCCTTGGCGCCGCTGCGCAGGCGCGGCACGCTCGTTTTTTCGCCGCGCTTGATGCGGGCGGCGAGCGGCGCGGCATAATCCTTCGAGACGAGTTCGGCGAGCGGCACGTCGACGAAGCGCGGATCGCCGACCTTGGCGTCCTTGTCGACGGTCGCGATCTTCATCGCCTCGGCGACGGTCGCGATGTAGGCGGGTGAGTTGTGGCCCATGGCGCGCAGATCGAAATGCTCGAGGATGTTCAGCATCTCGAGCACCATGACGCCGCCGCCGGGCGGACGGTTGGTGGCGATGCGCTGCCCGCGATAGGTGCCCCACAGCGGCTCCACCGTTTCGGGCGTGGCGCCTTTGAGGTCATCGAGTGAAATAAGTCCGCCGTGGGCCTTCATGTCCTCGGCGATACGGCGCGCGATCTTGCCCTCGTAGAAGTCCTCGACGCCGACGCTCGCCACGCGCTCGAGCGTCGCGCCCATGTCGGGATTGCGCAGCATCTCGCCGACCTTAAGCAGCGTGCCGTCGGGCTTCCCGTAGATCTTGCGCGTCGCCGGAAATCGGGTGAGGAACTCGCTGTGCGGCGCGCGACCCTCGGTCGGCACCTGATTCCAGTAGGCGGCCATGTGCGGGCGCACCATGAAGCCGTCGCGGGCATATCGGATGGCCGGCGCCAGCAGTTGCTTGAACGGCAGCGTTCCGTAGCGGCGCGAGGCCTCGGCCAGTCCCTTCAGCGTCATCGGCGAGGTGATGGCGCCGTAGCCGATCTCGTTGACGCGGCCCTCGAGCAGGAAGCCGAAGCCGTCCTCGGCCTCGCCCACGAGCAGGTGCTCCCACATGTCCGGGCGGACACCAAGGGGCGCTCGGCCATGGAAGTCGTGGCAAACGTGACGCCCCTTTGCTGGATCGTAAACGTGCAGCGAGCCGAAGCCGGCGATGCCGCACATCTGCGGATCGACAACGGTCTGCACCAGCGCCGTAGCAACTGCGGCGTCAACCGCGTTGCCGCCAGACTTCAATGCCTCGAGGCCCGCCTCGACAGCCTCCGGCTGCGCCGCCGAGACCATGCCGTGCGTCATGTCCGCCTCCTGTGCTGCCCAGTCGTCATCCGGGGCAAGACTAGCGGGCGAAGCGGCGGCGGCAAGAAAAAAGGCCGGAGGCTGGACCCGGCCTGAACACTCCATCGACTTCGGCGACGTTTACTTCGTGCCGCCGTAGTGGCCGCGCGAGACGCCGTGCTCGTAGTCGTGCCCGGTCTTGAATTTGATGCCGAAGCGCAGCAGGTGGGCGTCGGCATCTGCCGTGTGGCGGACGTCGTTGACGTTGAAGCTGCGCGAGCCGAAGCCAGCGTACAGGTATTCGGTGAACAGCAGCGTGTGATGCCAGTCCCACTCGGCGCCGACGCCGACGGTGAGGCCGGTCAGCGTCTCGTAGGCCTTGCCGCCGATGACCCCGATCGGCTGGGCCTCGAAGCCGAGCCAGGCGACGCCGGCTGTGCCATAGACGAGCAGGTCGGGGCGTGCGTAGACGCCGAGCCGGCCGCGCAACGTCGCCATGTAGTCGAAGCCGTAACTGGTGCCGTTGAGCGAGCCGCGCGCATCGCCGAAGCTCGCATCGGCCTCGATGCCATAGAGCCAGCCGTTGCGATTGAGCACGTCGAAACCGAGCGACAGTCCACCGGTGAGGCCGCCGGGCGACGCCGAGCCCGCAACCGGCTGGTCCACATCGAAGCTGAGGAACGTGCCCTGTCCGAACACGCCGAACTTGAGAAGCCCGCCGCCATCGTAGCGCTGTGCGTCGGCCGGTCCGGCGCCTGACGCGACCAACAGCCCGAGTGCAGCGACAAGGCGCAGAATGCCTGTTTTCATCTTGATCCCCCTGCATCGGCGCAGTCCGCCGGCCGTTGAGACCCCGAACAGCACGTTTGACCGATCGAGCCGATGCTTCCGATGATTCGCGATGATCGGTCTACGCTTGCGCCTGTGGACAACGCGCTTGGAGCCTGTAGCTGTGGCTCCAAGGGCGCGGTGAGCGCGGGACTCAGGCCTTGGGCGGCACCCACTTGTCGCGCAGGGTGACGAGTTCCTCCGCAGCACTCGGATGCAGCGCCATGGTGCGATCGAAGTCGGCTTTGGTCGCGCCCATGCGCATGGCGATGGCGACGGTCTGCACCATCTCGGCAGCGTCCGGCCCGACGATGTGGCAGCCGACGACTTTCTGGCTCAGCGCATCGACGACGAGCTTCATCAGCATGCGCTCGTCGCGCCCCGAGAGCGTGTACTTCATCGGCCGGAAGCGCGTCTTGTAGATGTCGACGTCCCTGAATTTCGCGCGGGCCTCAGCCTCCGCCATGCCGACCGTGCCGATCTCGGGCTCGGAGAACACCGCCGTCGGGATCATGGTATGGTCGGCCTCCCAGGGCCTGTTGCCGAACACGGTGTCGGCGAAGGCGTGGCCCTCGCGGATGGCGACGGGGGTGAGGTTGACGCGGTCGGTGACGTCGCCGACGGCCCAGATACTCGGCACGTTGGTGCGCGACTGCGCGTCGACCTTGACCTCGCCCTTGGCGCCGAGCGCGACGCCCGCCGTCTCCAACCCAAGCCCCTTCGTGTTGGGCGCACGGCCCGTCGCATACATGATGCCGCCCGCATCGATCTCGTTACCATTGGACAGCGCTATCCGCAGCTTCTGGATGTTGCCGGCCTTTGCCAGCTCCTGGATCTCGGTCGGCGTGGCGCCGGTGACGATCGTGATGCCGCGCTTCGTCATGGCGGCGGTGAGGTCGTCGCGCAGGTCCTCGTCGAAGCCGCGCAGGATCTTCTCGCCGCGATAGACGAGCGTCGTGGCGACGCCGAGCCCATTGAAGATTCCGGCGAACTCCACCGCGATGTAACCGCCGCCGACGATGACGATCGATTTCGGCAGCGCGGGCAGATGGAACGCCTCGTTCGAGCTGATCGCATGCTCGATGCCGGGAACCGTCGGCATCACAGGCCAGCCGCCGGTTGCGACAAGGATGTGCTTGGCCGTGACCGTGCGGCCGTCCTTCTCGAGCCGCACGGCGTTCGGTCCCGCCACCATTGCGCGCGAGGCGAAAATCTCGACCTTCGAGCGCTCGAGGTTGGCGCGATAGGCCTTCTCGAGGCGGTCGATCTCCTTGTCCTTGTTGGCAATCAGCGTTGGCCAGGAGAAAGACGGCTCAGCGGGCAGGGTCCACCCGAACCCCCGGGCGTCCTCGAACTCGCCGTGGAAGCGCGCGGCATAGACGAGAAGCTTTTTCGGCACGCAGCCGCGGATGACGCAGGTGCCACCGACCCGGTAGTCCTCGGCCACGGCGACCCGGGCGCCATGGTTGGCCGCGATCCGGGCCGCACGCACGCCACCCGAGCCCGCGCCGATGACAAAGAGGTCGTAGTCGTAGGCGGCCATGCCTCGGCTCCCTTGTGCCAGCGGTCGGTTACCTGCCGATAGCGCGGCGCAGCGGTTAACGCAAAGGCCACAGCCGGGATTGCTGCTTTTGGCCGTGTTTCGCAGCGCAGCAATCCGTGCTAGGCGCGCCGAAACGACATTGCGAGGAGCCGTCCATGGCCGCCGACGCCCCTAAAATCACCCGTGCGCTGATCTCCGTCTCCGACAAGGCGGGGCTCGTGGAGCTGGGCAAGGCGCTCGCCGGCATGGGCGTCGAGGTCCTCTCGACCGGTGGCACGTCCGCCGCGCTGAAAGCGGCGGGCATCGCCGTGAAAGACGTCGCCGAACAGCGGATGCTCATCACTCGTCCGGCCGCAGAGGCCTCCACGTGCTCGCGTTCGAGTGT
>JANOJW010000634.1:0-2488 GCA_031418955.1 Hyphomicrobiales bacterium
TGCCGTTCTCCGATCCCATGGCCGACGGCCCGGCAATCCAGGAGTCCTCCCAGCGCGCCCTCAAAGCCGGCATGACGCTCACCCGCACGCTGGAGCTGGTGGCCGAGTTCCGCGCGAAGGATCAGGACACCCCGATCGTGCTGATGGGCTATTACAATCCCATCTATGTGCATCCGACCGAAGCGTTCCTCGACGAGGCCAAGGCCGCCGGCGTCGATGGGCTCATTGTCGTCGACGTGCCGCCCGAGGCCGACGAGGAGCTTTGCATTCCGGCAATGCACCGAGACATCAATTTTATCCGCCTCGCGACGCCGACCACCGACGCCAAGCGCCTGCCGGCGGTGCTCAAGAATACTTCGGGCTTCGTCTACTACGTGTCGATCACCGGCATTACCGGAGCGGCCGCACCCGTAGTGACCGATGTTCGCGCACAGGTTGCGCGAATCAAGAAAGCAACCAAGCTGCCGGTTGCCGTCGGGTTCGGCGTGCGCACGCCCGAGCAGGTCGCCTCGATCGCCAAGGGGGCGGATGGTGTCGTCGTGGGATCGGTCCTGGTAACCGCGATCAAGGAGAGTCTTGGCCCAAACGACCGACCCAGTAGCAAAACCACGGCCGCCGTCCTAGATCTGGTGAAAAGCCTGAGCCGGCCGTTGCGCCAGAGGTAGCTTCGGAGACAAGCTGTGTCCGAATCGCGCCCCGGACCTGCCACAATTCCGGACGGCGTGATATGCAACTGGCGTTGGACCGTCTGACCTCTCAGGCGAGGATGTGGTCGAGGAGCCGCTGAGCGTGAACTGGATCAACAACGTCGTCCGTCCAAAAATTCGCAGCCTGCTCACGGCCAAGCGTGAGCCGCCCGACAACTTCTGGATGAAGTGCGGCGGTTGCGGCCAGATGTCGGACCGCAAGGCGCTCGAGGACAACAAGTTCGTGTTCGCCTGCTGTGGCCATCACGAAAAGGTGGATGCCGACGCGCGGCTCAAGATGCTGTTCGACGGCGGCGAGTTCACGGCAATCGCTGCACCGGAGGTCGTCTCCGACCCGTTGAAATTCCGCGACGGCAAGAAGTACGCGGACCGCTTGAAGGAAGCCAAATCCAGGACTGGCCAGATCGATGCGGTGCTGATCGGCGAAGGCAAGATCGAGGCCCGCACCGTGGTGGCCGCTGTACAGGACTTCCGCTTCATGGCGGGTTCGCTCGGCATGGCCGCCGGCGAGGCCGTCGTCAAAGGCATGCTGCACGCCGTCGAGAAGCGCGCGCCGTTCATTCTGTTCGCGGCTTCTGGCGGCGCGCGGATGCAGGAGGGCATCCTGTCGCTGATGCAGATGCCGCGCACGACCATCGCCGTGCAGCGTCTGCGCGAGGCGCGACTGCCCTACATCGTCGTGCTGACCGATCCAACGACTGGCGGTGTGACAGCGTCCTACGCCATGCTCGGTGATATCCAGATCGCGGAGCCCGGCGCGCTGATCTGCTTTGCCGGTCCGCGCGTGATCCAGCAGACCATCCGCGAGCAGTTGCCGGAGGGGTTCCAGCGGGCAGAATACCTGCTGGCGCACGGCATGATCGATATGGTCGTGCATCGCCACAAGCTGCGCGAGACACTCGCAGCACTCGTTGGCCATCTAATGAGCGGGCGTCCTGCCGGCAAGGAGCGCAGGGCCGACACGGCCAAGAAGCCGGTCGGCTACATCAAGAGCATGAACGGGCACGCCGTCGACGGGAAGGTGGTCGAGTCGCTGGCCCGCGGCTCAGGCGTCGTCGAGCCGGAGCCCGTCGCGGACGACGAGCGCTTCGATGTGCGCCGGATCGAGCCGCGCGGCGCCACCCGCAAAGACGTCGATACGACCAAGGCACGCCCGCCGAAGGACGCGCGGTAAGCGGACATGGCCGCACTCGACGATAGGCTCGCAGGCCTGAAGCACCTGCATCCGCTGTCGATCGACCTGTCGCTCGGCCGCGTGGAGCGGCTGCTCGCCAGGCTGGGCGGTCCCGATAGGCGCCTTCCGCCGACCATCCACATCGCCGGCACCAACGGCAAGGGTTCCACGACTGCGTATCTGCGCGCCATGCTCGAGGCGGCAGGCAAACGCGTCCACGTCTACACCTCGCCCCATCTCGTGCGCTTCGCCGAGCGCATCGTGGTGCCCGGGCCCGACGGGCGCTCGCGACCGATCCCGGACGATCTGCTGCTCCACTATCTCGAGCGTGTCGAGAAGACCAACGGCGGCGATCCGATCACCTTCTTCGAGGTGACGATGGCGGCGGCCTTCCTGGCGTTCGCCGAGATCGCGGCCGACGCTCTGGTGCTGGAGGTCGGCTTAGGCGGCGACTTCGACTCGACCAACGTCGTGCAGCGACCGGCGATGACCATCATCACGCCGATCGCCATGGACCATGCCGAGCGGCTTGGCGACACCATCGCCAAAATCGCGCGCGTCAAGGCCGGCATTCTGAAACCCGGATCGCCCGCCGTGATCTCGCTGC
>JANOJW010000635.1:0-20500 GCA_031418955.1 Hyphomicrobiales bacterium
TCGTGGTCGTGTCGCCGCCCCTCACCCGGACCCTCACCCCGTGAAGGACGGGGAGAGGGGGCGAGAACAACGGAGCCACTCATGCATCCCTCACCCCGCACGATCATGACAGGTGCCGCCGCCGCGTCTGCGTCCGCGCCGTTCGCCACGCGCGTGCTCTCGCAGGCGCCGCCCGGCGAAGCGATCACGCCGGCGCTGATCGAGGCCGCAAAGAAGGAAGGCAAGGTCAACTTCTACACGGCGATGGAGATCAACATCGCCGAGCAGTTCTCCAAGCTGTTCGAGGCAAAGTTCCCCGGCATCAAGGTCAAGGTCGAGCGCTCGGGTTCCGAGCGGGTGTTCTCCCGCATCGCGCAGGAATATTCGTCGAAGATCTACAACGTCGACTTCGCCAATACGACCGACGCAGCGCACGTCTACTCATGGAAGCGCGACGGCTTGCTTGCCGCCTACGTGCCAGCCGACGTCGCGGCGCACTTCCCGGCCCAGTACAAGGACCCGGACGGCCAGTTCATGACCGTGCGCGTGCTGTTCGTCGCGATGGCCTACAACACCGAGCTCATAAAGAAAGAGGACGCGCCGAAAGGCTTCAAGGATCTGCTCGATCCGAAATGGCATGGCAAGATCGTCAAGGCGCATCCAGGCTACTCGGGCGCTTCGATGACGGCCACCTACGCGATCGCCCGCGATCTCGGGTGGACCTACTTCGAGGCGCTGGCCAAGCAGAAGATCATGCAGGTGCAGTCCGCTGTCGATCCGCCGAAGAAGGTGGCGCTCGGTGAGCGGGCGGTGATGGCGGAAGGCGCGGACTACATCGTGCTCCAATTGAAGGCCAAGGGCTCGCCGATCGAGCTGATCATGCCCGAGGAAGGCGCGCCGATCGTCAACAGCCCGAACGCGCTGTTCAGTCGAGCGCCGAACCCCAATGCGGCGCGCCTGTTCCACAACTGGACTTGCACCGAAGAAGGCCAGACGAAGCTCGTCGAGATCACCGGCGGACAGTATGCAGCGCACGCGAAGGCGCCGGCGCCGACGGGTCGTCCCGCGCTCAAGGACATCAAGATCATGAAGGATGACCCGGAAGCGCTGCTGAAGATCGCCGACGAGATCAAGACCAAGTACTCGGCCATCTTCAAGGTGTGACATGAGTATTCCCCTCGCCCCGTGCTCTGCACTTGCATGGGGAGAGGGCTAGGGTGAGGGGCGGCCGCATGTTCGAGCGGAGTGTGTTGCCGCCCCTCACGTCATGCCGAAGGCATGCTCTCAGCATGACCCCTCTCCCCGCTCGAGCGCGTCATGGAGAAGCCATGCTCCGCATGGACGAGCAGGGAGAGGGGGAAGTATGACCACGACCACCGCACCGGCCACCCAGGTCTCGCCCGCCGGCGAGCAGCGCCGGCGCTTCGATATGTCGGGGCCGGTGCTCGGGCTGTTCTCGGCGCTGCTCGTCGTGCTCATCGTGCTGCCGATCGTGTGGATCGCCATCTTTGCGTTCTCGACGAAGGACGGTGTCGTTTCGCTCGCGAACTTCGCGACCATCTTCGGCGACCCGGCCTTTCGCGAGCCCCTGGTAACAACGCTGATCATCGCTATCTCGGTCGGCGTGATCTGCTGCCTGATTGCAGCACCCATGGGCTGGCTTGTCGCGCGGTCGGACATGCCCGGCCGCGGGCTGGTGCGCACGCTCGTGACCGCATCGTTCGTTACGCCGCCGTTCCTGGGCGCGATCGCCTGGGAGTTGCTCGCCGCCCCCAACAGCGGCCTCCTCAATCAGGCCTGGCGCGCTGTCTCCGGCGCTTCGGCCGACTATCACCTCTTCAACATCTATTCTCTGGGCGGCGTCATCTTCGTCATCTGCTGCTACACGTTCCCGTATGTGTTCGTGCTCGTCGCCAATGCGCTCGATCGCATGCCGGGCGAACTCGAGGACGCCTCCTCGATGCTCGGCGCCCGCTCCTGGCAGACGGCGCGGCGCATCACCATCCCGATGGCGTTGCCCGCAATCCTGGCCGGCGCGCTGATTGCGTTCCTGCAGGCGATGAACCTGTTCGGCTCACCCGCGATCCTGGCGATCCCCGCCGGCTTCCACACCATGACCACCAAGATCTGGAGCCTGTTCCAGTTCCCGCCCAAGCCCGAGCTCGCGGCGGCTGCCGCGCTGCCGCTGCTGTTCATGACGATCGTGCTGTTGCGCGCGCAGGCGACGATCCTGGGACGGCGCAGCTATGCCGTGCTCGGCGGCAAGTACGGGGCGCCGCGGCCCGTTCCGCTCGGCGCCTTCCGCTGGGTGGCGCTCGCAGTCTGTCTCGGGCTGCTGATGCTGCCGGTGTTCCTGCCCTACGGCGCGCTGTTCAATGCGGCTTTCTCGAAGGTGCCCTCGAAGCTGCTGACTTGGACCAACATGTCGATGCAGAACGTGAACTTCACGTTCTTCGAGCTGTCGCAGACCTGGGGCGTGATGCGCAACACGTTCCTGCTCGCCGGCCTGTCCGCCACGATTGGAACGCTGCTCGCGCTCGTCATCGCCTATCTCGTTGCGCGCAAAGCCGTACGTGGCCACCGCATCCTCGGCTTCCTCGCGACGGCGCCGATCGCCATTCCTGGCATCGTGCTTGGAGTCGGCTTGTTCCTGGCCTACACCCGCTCCTGGTTTTCGATCGGCGGGGTCGATATTCCCCCCATCGTGCTCTACGGCACGCTGTGGATCCTGTTGATCGCGTATCTGACAATCGAGCTGCCGGCGTCCTATCAGCAGCTCAATTCCGCGTTCCAGGCCGTCCATCCCGAGCTGGAGGAGGCAGGCCGCATCCTTGGCGCGTCGCGGCTGCGCGCACTGCGGCAGATCACGGCGCCGCTGCTGCTGTCGGGCGTCGTCGCGACGTGGTGCTTCGTGTTCGTGGCGGTGGTCCGTGAACTCTCGGCGGCGGTGATCCTGTTCACCTCCGACACCAAGGTGCTCTCGGTCCTGATCTTCGACCTCAAGGAGAGCGGCGATCTCGGCGCCATCGCCGTGCTCGGTCTGTTCATGCTCGTCGTGACGACGCTGATCGTCGGCATCGCCAACCTGATCCCGGGCGCGGGCGGCACCTCGCGGCTCAGAAGCGGCTGACGGCGCGGCCTACTTCGGATCGAGGCCGAGCCCCAGCCCGAGGGCGTGCAGCGCCCAGGCGATGAGCCCGATGATCACGAGCGTCGCCAGCACGGAAAAGAACTTCGAGTTCCGGCGCACGACGTTCGTAAGGAAGAACACGACTCCCAGACCGATCGCACCGCCACCGAGCAGCCCCAGAAAGGCCACGCCGAGCCCGCCCCAGCGATACCCGAGGTAAGCACCTGCGACGCCGCCGGCCGCCATGGCCAGCATGCCGAACGTGGCCACGGCCTCTTTCAGCCGACCCCGGCTACGAACAGACTTGGTACGCGTCATTCAGCATCTCCCGCGCCTGAGCAGGCGTAAGAATTCAGGCGGCATTCTGGCATGGAGCCCGTTACGGCGCAGTATCGGCTTGCTCGAACCACGAGACGCCCTTTCATCTCGGGTTCATCCCCGGTAGGACCATATGCCGGCTCGCTGGCAGGTGTCATTTCGGAAGGGTTCGAGGGTTGCGATGGTCGATCTGGCGGGAGGTACGCCGCGCCGGACCGGGGCCGGGAGGCTGGCGCGATTGATAGGGGACCAGCTCAGCGTTGGCCTGCCGCTGGCGCGCCGCACGAGCCTCGGCTTCACCCTGGCGCTCAGCGCGGCCCTGTTGTGGTCGTTCTGGCGCTACGAGGGCATCTTCGAGAATATCCTATTCACCGCCGCGACCACGCTCACGCTTGGTGCGCTGATCGCGCTTGTCACGCGCCGCCCACTGTTCGCGGCGGTGGTGATGACCCTGTTCGTCGTCATGGTGAACGGCATCGCCGCCGCCAAGATGCGCATCATCGGCATGGTGCTGCACGCATACGACATCGTGTTCTATCTCGGCTCCTGGTCGACCGTGACCTACATGTGGTACGCGGCGCCGGGCTATGTCCTGGCGTTCGCTGGCGCACTTGTCGCGCTGGTGGGGTTCGGGGCGCTGGCATGGCGAGCCGAACCCATTCGCCTTAGTCGCAAGCCGACGGCCGCCGTCGCTGCCCTCGCTCTCGTTGTCGCAGCCTATACGGGATTGACGAAACCCGACCGCCGCCACACGCAGTTCTATTGGAACGCGCTCTACGTCTCCTCGTTCTACGGCTCGTGGGCCGAGACCGTCGAAACGCTTTGGCGCGGCAGTGTGGTGGAGGCAGCGAACGCCGCCAATGGTCCACCATTCGTACTCGACGACCGCTGCACGCCGGCGCAGAAACCGCCGCACATCGTGCTGATCCACCAGGAGTCGGTTGTCCAGCCCGGCCTGTTTCCGACGCTCGACTACGATCGGAGCTTAGACAAGCTGTTTCAGTCCGGCGACGGCCGCATCCACAAGATGCGTGTCGAGACCTACGGCGGCGCATCGTGGCTCACCGAGTTCTCGATCCTCACCGGTTTGTCGACGCATTCCTTCGGCGGCATGCGCCCGTTCGTGCAGTCCCTGCTCGCCGGCAAGGTGCGCGACACGCTGACCGAAACTCTTGCGCGTTGCGGCTACCGCAACGTGCTGTTCTATCCGATGCTGCGCAACTTCGTGTCGAACAGCCGCTTCTACGACGCGGTCGGCCTCAAAGAGATCTTCGACATGAAGTCGCAGAAGACCAAGAGCGAACAGGAGCGCGATCGCGTCTACTATGCCAACGCGATCGACGAGATGGAGCGCCACGTCAAGGCATCGGAGAAGCCGCTCTTCACCTTCATTCAGACCATGTCGGTGCATTGGCCCTACGACTGGACGTTCGAGCCGGACGTGAAGGTGCCAGGCGGAGGACCCGGCACCGATCCCGAAATGAGCGAGTATCTGCGCCGGATCGCTATGGCCAAGATGGACTACGACTATCTGATCGCCGAGTTGAAGCGACGGTTCCCCAACGAGCCGGTGCTCGTGATCCATTATGGCGACCATCATCCGACGGCAACGCAAAAGCTGCTCGGCCATGATCCGGAGGCGCAGGTCGAGGATTTGACGCTCGACCCCAAGTCGAAAGCGTTCATCACCTACTATGCCGTCGAGGGCATCAACTATGCCCTGAAAGCCCTGCCCGGGCACGACGTGGTCGACGTGCCATACCTCGGCGCGATCCTGCTGCAGCAGGCCGGATTGCCGCTGTCGGCGCCCAACCGCGAGCGCCTGCGCCTGATGCAGGCCTGCGATGGGCACTATCACACCTGCACGCGCCGGACCGAGATTCTGGCCTTCCACCGCCGGTTGCTCGACTCCAAGCTCATTTCGGCCCGGTAGCCGGCCGATCCCGCACGTTTTTGACCGACGCCTCACGCGGCAATGCTTCCCTTGCACCCGGCCGGCCGTGTGATCATGCTGCGAGCCGCGCACGGTCGCGCGACGGGAGGCTCAATGACGATCCGCTTCGACGGGGCACTGCGCGCGCGCATTGCGGCAAACCTCGGCCGGTTCGAGCGTCGGCCGCTCTCTGATCCGGCCATGCGCGCGGCTGCCGTCGTTATCGTTGTGGTGCACGATGCCGAGGCCGATCACGCAGCCGTCCTGCTGACGCGGCGGCCCGACAACCTCCGCCGACATGGCGGCCAGTTCGCGCTGCCCGGCGGCCGTCTCGATCCGGGCGAGACTGAGATCGAAGCCGCGCTGCGCGAGCTCGAGGAGGAGTTGGGTCTGACGCTCGCGCCGGACGCGGTGATCGGCACGCTCGACGATTTCGGCACGCGCTCGGGCTTCCGGATCACGCCGGTGGTCGCCTGGGCCGACGACGCGCGCGAGCTGCGGCCCAACCCGGAAGAGGTCCACAAGGTCTTCCACGTACCACTCGCAGATCTCGAGAGCCCGAAGATCCCTTACCTCGAAGACTCGTCCGCGGGCAGCGAACCGGTGATGTCGGCGCCGCTCGAGTCGCTTGGCCACCGCGTCTACGCGCCGACGGCCGCCATGCTCTATCAGTTCCGCGAGGTGGCGCTGCGCGGTCTCGACACTCGGGTCGCGCATTTCGACCAACCGCGCTTCGCCTGGCGCTGACTCCGAGCGAAACGCGTGACCGGCGACGCGCCGGTTGGCACTGGGCAACCGAAGGCGCATGCAACACCGCCGGTTGTGGTGGACAGCTGAAGGGCCAGCAAGAAGCGCAACCGAAGGCGCAAGCCTAGTGGATGTCGTCCTGCTCCTCGAACGCCTTCTTGAGGTCGGCGACCGTGAAGCCGGGCTTCCTCGCCTTGTCGAGGATCGCGGCCTCCTTGCGGGTGAGCAGATCGCACGCCGCCGGAATCTTTTCGGCTGCCGCATGCGGGATCACGATCGCGCCGTGCCGATCAGCGTGAATCAGGTCGCCATGGCGCACCAGCATGCCGTGGATGCGCACCTCCGACCCGAAGCCCGACAGATGCGTGTAGCCGTGGCTCGGGGCGATCGAGCCGGCGAGCGCCTGGAAGCCCGGCGCCCAGGCCGGGATGTCGCGGATGCAGCCGTCGGTGACGACGCCGAGCGAGCCGAGCGCCTTGTGCACGGTCGACTGCACCTCGCCCCAGAACGCGCCGAACCCGACGTCGTGCCCGTCGAGGTCCTGGATGCAGGTGATGGTGGGGCCGGGTTTGGAGGCGATGTACTCGTAGTAGGCGAGCCGCTGCGCGCGCGCCTCCTTGCCCACGAGTTCGTGCGCGTGCGTGGCGCGCACGGTCACTGTGCGCGCATATCCGACGATGGAGGGAAGGTCAGGGAACGGGCAGACCAGCGGCTTCATGGTGAAGCCGGTGAGCCGGCGCTCCGGCATCACGATCTCCATGGCGTTGCAGATCGTCGGCGTGTCGAACGCCCTGAGCTGGTCGAGCAACTTCTGGGAGTGGGGAGCTTTGTCGGTCATCGGGGGCCTCTCGGGATCATCGCTGGAGCCGGCAAAATGATTGATCGGTTCGACGTTACACCAATCCACGTGGGGTGAGCGATAGTCACGTCCTGGAGGCTCGAACATCGAGGACGAACTGCTACCGACTGTCGTCTGTGGCCCGCCTATGCTAGACTGGCCGCATGATCAAGTTGCTCGAACAAGCCATCGAGAAGGTGAAGATCCTTTCCGAGGATCGCCAGCGTTACGCTGCCGAGCTTCTTGAAGAGGTCGCATCGATTGGCGACGACGTCTATCCCCTCTCCCCCGAAGAGAGTCGCCTCGTGCGAGAAGCGCTCGAGCAGCTCGACCGAGGTGAGGTGGCTTCGGACACTGAAGTGCGTGCGGTCTTCGACAAGTACCGCGCATGAGGCTCGTCTGGTCGCCACTGTCGCTCACCGACGTCGACCGCATCCTCGCCTACATCCAGGCCCGAAGTTCACAGGGCGCCCGCAACGTCTCGCTGGCATCGAGAGCACCGCAAACCGTTGCGCCCTCAACCCGTACATTGGCTCCCAAACCGACGAGCCCAACGTCTTCCGTTATCCTCTCGTCCGCTACCGCTACACCATCTTCTATCGGATCGAAGCTGCGCGCGACTTGGTGCAGGTCGCCCGTGTCGTGCACAGCGCACGCGTGCAGATTGCGCGACAGCGGCGCCGGCAATCCATCCCAGCCGCCAAGCCCGCCCGGCCGCGGCACCGTGATCGAGAACAGCAAGTTCCAGATGTCGTCGATCGCGAGGGCATCGCGACCTTTTAGGATCGGGGCGAGGTCTGCGAGCAACTTGGCGACCACGGCCTGCGGGCCCGTGGAAATCTCGCCGATGCCGACGAGACCCGCATCGGTGCGGATCTCGATCAGGGTCAGCTCCACCCGCTGCGTGATCTCCTGCGCCGTCCACCGCACCCGCTCGGCCGGCATGGCCATCGGGTGCACGATCATGTCGGTGATTTTCATGTCTCGACGACCGGTCGCCGTCAGCTCGACGTCGCGCGCTGGATCTCCCGCTCGTCGACGCCGGTTTTGCGCGCTGCCTCGACGATCGCTGACCAGGTGTCGTCGGGCAGCGGAATGCCGGACGCCAAGCGCTCAGTCCGCATGCGCGCCTCGGGTTCGCCCGGGACGAGCACCTCGCCGCCCTTCACCGCCGGCTTGGAACTCTTGACGAACGCCGTGTAGCGCTTCGCCTCCTCGGGGAAGAAGCCCTCCGGATCGATCCGGGCGGCATCGATGTAAATCGACAGCATGCCGTTCGAGAAGTTCGGCCTGTCCGGCATGGCGGCGCCCGTGCCGGTCAGCGCGCCGCCGAGGATCTCGCACATGAAGGCGAGGCCGGAGCCCTTGTGGTCGCCGAAAGCGCGGATCGCGCCCTCGCCCTGCCTGTAGTTGCGCGGCCCTGTCGGCGTGTAGTCACCGTAGAGCACATGGGGGTCACCGCTCGTCGTGCCGTCCGGCGAGATCAGCGCATCTTCCGGCAGCGCCTTGCCACCGAAGCTCGCGTTCAAAACTTTGCCCTCGGCGACGGTCGACGTCGCGAAGTCCAGCAGCAGTGGCGGCTCACCCTTGCGCGGCACGGCGACGCAATAGGGCGCCGTCGAGAAGCGTCGCTCGACGCCGCCGAACGGTGCGACGAGGACACTCGAGTTGACGTTGACGAAGTGGATCGACACGAGGCCTGCGGCGGCAGCCATCTCGCCCCAGTCGCCGACGCGGCCGATGTGGCCGACGTTGCGCAGCGCGACCAGCGCCAGCCCCATGGCCTTGCACTTGTCGATGCCGATCTGCACGGCCTGCGGCGTGATGGTCTGGCCGAAGCCCGATTGGCCGTCCACCACCGCCATCACCGGGGTTTCGCTGACGATCTTGACCGTGCGGTCGGCGATGAATGCGCCCTCCGCCTTCCATTGCAGATAGCGCGGCACGCGTTGTACGCCGTGACTGTCGTGGCCGGTGAGGTTCGCCGACACCAGATACTTGCCGATGCGCTTCCCCTCGGCCTCCGAGCAGCCAGCCTTGGCGAAGATGGTGGCGACGAGCCCTTCGAGGCGGTCGGCTTGAATCGTGACGGTCATGCGCGATCCTGCTGTGCGAGTTCGTATCGGCTGATGGTGGCCGTTCAGATGTTGCCAGCTGCGCGCTTCGTCGTCGCTGCGCACTGGACGATGCCCGATGTCACGAGCTTGTCGATTTCGTCGGCCCCGAGACCAAGCTCCCGCAGCACGTCGCGAGATTGCGCGCCGACGTCGGGGCTCTGGCTCAACCGGTCGCCCGTGCGCGGCGCCGGCTGGCCTGGGATCGAGGCCATCGGCACGCGGCCGAGGGCTGGATCATCGATCCATGTCAGCGCACCGACGGCCTTTACCTGCGCGTTGTCGAAGAGGTCGTGGTGCGAGTGGATCGGCCCGTGCAGCACGTCGATCGCGGTGAACGCGCGGCACCACTCAGCCGTCGAGCGCGTTTCCATCACTGGACGGACCAGCGCCATCAGCGCGTCCCCGTTGGCGACGCGCGCGCGCGGATCCTTGAAGCGCTGATCGCCGATCCACGCCTCGTGGCCGAGCAGCTTGGCGAAGCGCTCGAACTGCGGCTGACGGCGGGCGTTGATCGACATGTGGCCGTCGCTCGTTCTGACGGTCGCCACCGGCATCCCGATCGGCTCGGGCTGACCGCCTTGCAGGTACGATTCCATGATCGCGGCTTCCTGCAGCACCAGCGCGCTCTCGAGCAGGCTCGTCGTGATGTAGGCGCCCTTGCCCTTCATGGCCCGGCGGTACAGTGCGGCGGCCACGGCCTGGAACGTGTAGACGCCCGTCGAAAAATCCAGCGCCAGCATGCCGACGCGCTGCGGCATGCCGTCCTTGTCGCGGTTGATCGACATGAAGCCCGTGAAAGCCTGCATCACACTGTCGGTCGCGGGTCGCTCGGCATCAGGTCCGCGCGTGCCGAAACCTGTGACCCAGGCATAGACGACGGACGGGTTGGTTTTGGAGAGCGATGGATAGTCGAGGCCGAAGCGGTCGACCTTGCCGACGCGGTAATTGTGGATGACGACATCGGCGCGGTCGGCAAGCTTGCGCGCAATGGCGACGCCGGCCTCGCTCTTGAGGTCCATGGCCAGGCTGCGCTTGCCGCGCTGCACGACCAGCGAGTGTGCCGTGTGGTCGCCGACCGACTTGCCGAGTTGCCGGCTCCAGCAGCCAGCCCCCGTCGGCTCGAGCTTGATGACGTCGGCGCCGTTGCGGGCGAGCAGCATGCCGCAGTATGGGCCAGCCACGCCCTGCGACAGATCGAGAACCTTGACGCCGTCGAACGGCAGATCGCTTGTCGCCACGGCGTATGGCTCCCTCCGAATCTGGACACTGCGCCCGGGCAGGCGCTGCATTGCGAACGCAGTACGCGCACGACGATTGCGGGCGTCAAGCGTGAACGCGATGGCCCTGGCCAATGCGGCCGGCGCCATGCCATTCTGGCATGATGCTGATGCGCGTGCGGTGGGCCTGTCTGGTGCTTTTGTCCGTCGGGATTGGTCTGATCCCGGCCCTGACGCGTGCTCAGCAATCCAGCGGTCCGCAACCCCGAACGCCGGTCGATCTCGAGCTGGTGCTGACTGTCGACATCTCGCTGTCGATGGATCTGGAGGAGCAGCGCATTCAGCGTGACGGCTACGTGGCGGCCTTCCGCGATCCCCTCGTCTGGAAGGCGATCGCCGCGGGCCCGTCTGGCCGCATCGCCGTCGCTTACGTCGAGTGGGCAGGTCCCCATGTCCAACTCCTGGTCATGCCGTGGACGATGATCGACGGGGAGCGGACCGCGCGCACCTTCGCCGACACGCTCGAGCGAAAGCCGATCATGCGCGAGCGCATGACATCGATCAGCGCCGCGCTGGAGTTTGCCGAGCGGCTGCTGCAATCGGGCCCGTTCGAGGGGCGGCGCAAGGTCGTCGATGTCTCGGGCGATGGGCCCAACAACGTCGGCGCGCTGATCGAGCCGACGCGCGACCGGCTGGTGGGGGCGGGCATCGTCATCAACGGCCTGCCGATCAGCATCAAGGTCGGTGGCGGGCCCTACAGCCAATTCGATATCCGCAACCTCGACCAGTACTACGCCGACTGCGTGATCGGCGGGCCGGGTTCGTTTTCGCTACCCGTGCGCGAGAAGTCTGCGCTTCCAGAGGCCATCCGCCGCAAGTTGATCCTGGAAATCTCAGGCATCACGCCCGGAGCCGCCCCGAGCGAACCGCGCGTGATCCCGGCGCAACTCTTGCCGCCGAAATCGCCCGACAAGGCCGACTGCCTGATCGGCGAGCGGCTCTGGAACGACTACATGATCCGCCAGCGGTAGATGGCTAATCCTATTTGGCGGCCTTCTTCTTCGCTAGCTTCTTTGCAGGTTCCGAGCCGCTCTGCGCCATCATCGCGTCGAGCCGCTTCTGCATTTCCTTTGGCGGGACGTCCTCGATGTGCTGCTGCAGCATCCATTCGTGCCCGAACGGGTCCTCGAGCGAGGCCGAGCGATCGCCGTAGAACTCGTCCTGCGGCGGCCGTTTCAGTTTCGCGCCGGCGGCCACCGCCTTCTTCACCGCAGCATCGCAGTCCGTCACCAGGATGGCCATGGTGACCGTCGTGCCCTTCAGCGACTTCGGTCCGAGCCCGCCCATCTCCGGGAACTCGTCAGAGAACATGATCACGCAGCCGTTGATCTCGATCTCGGCGTGCCCGATGCGATCGCCCATGACGAGATGGAACCGCTCCCTGGCGCCAAACGCCTTCTTGTAGAAGGCTAGCGCCTCTTTTGCGCCTTTGACCCGGAGGTACGGCATCACGGCGCTGTAGCCGGCGGGGAGTTGCGTGGGAGTTTTGGCCATGGTCTGCCTGCGGTTCTATTGAGTGATTTGCCAACAGTGCGATCCCGATTAGCTACGACAATTCAGCGAATTGAGCCAGTGTCGGCGTCGCCTTCTGGACAACGCCGCGACGACACGCTAGCTGGCACGCATGCTCGTCGATCATCACTGTCATCTCGATTTTCCCGATTTTCAGGCGGATCGCGCGGCCTACATCGCGCGCGCCGTCGCCGCGGGCGTCGGCGTCATGGTGACGATCTCGACGCGCGTCGCCAACTACGACACGTACCGCACGATCGCCGAGGCGCACCCGCAGGTCTTTTTCTCGGTCGGCACACACCCCCATCAGGCGCACGAGGAGCTGGATGTGCCGGTCTCGCGGCTCGTCGCGCTGTCGGAGCACCCCAAGTGCGTGGCGATCGGCGAGGCGGGGCTCGACTACCACTACAAGAAGTCCCCACCGGAAGCGCAGGCGCAAGGCTTGCGCAATCATATCGCGGCGGCGCGAATCACGGGGCTTCCTCTAGAAATCCATTCGCGCGAGGCGGACGCCGACATGGCGACGATCCTCGAGGACGAGGCGGCGAAGGGCGCGTTCAAGGCGGTGCTGCACTGTTTCACGGGCGGCATCGATCTGGCGCGCCGCGCCGTGGCGCTCGGCGTCTATGTTTCGTTTTCCGGCGTGCTGACCTTCAAGAACGGGGAGGCGTTGCGGGCCATTGCGCGCGAAATCCCCGAAACGCACCTGCTGGTCGAGACCGATGCGCCGTTCCTGGCGCCCGAACCGCATCGGGGTAAGCGCAACGAACCCGCGTTCGTCACCCACACGGCCGCCCGACTTGCCGAGGTGCGCGGCGTCACGCCGGAGCGCATCGCCGAGATCACCACGGCGAATTTCTATCGCCTCTACACCAAGGCTCGACCCGGCGCGGGTGCCGTGTGGGCACCTGAAGCGCCCAGGAAAAGCCCATGAGCTATCGGCTGACGCTGCTCGGCACCGGCTCGTCGGGCGGCGTTCCGCGCATCGGCAACAACTGGGGCGCGTGCGATCCGACCAATCCGAAGAACCGGCGTCGGCGATGCGCGGCACTGATCGACCGCATCCATGGCCGGGGACGCACGACGGTGTTGATCGACACCCCGCCCGACATGCGCGAGCAACTGCTTGGACTGAACATCCAGCACGTCGACGGCGTGCTCTACACGCACGACCATGCCGACCACACGCATGGCATCGACGACCTGCGCATGCTCACGTTCCTGATGAAGAAGCGGGTCGATGTGTACTTCGACGCGCGCACGCGCGACTCGCTGCTGCAGCGGTTCGGCTATTGCTTCGTTTCGAAACGCGGCTCGAACTATCCGCCGATCCTCGATGCGCACGATATCCACCACCTTCGCACGATCGTCGTCGACGGCGCCGGCGGGCCGATCGAGGCGCTGCCGATCCCGTGTACGCACGGCAGCATCGACAGCCTCGCGTTCCGGATCGGCAACGTCGCCTACTCGCCCGATGTCGGCGGCCTGCCGGAGGCCTCGATCGAGCATCTGCGGGGCCTCGATCTGTGGATCGTCGATGCGCTGCGCTACACGCCGCATCCCTCGCACTGGCATGTCAGCGAAACGCTCGCCTGGATCGAACGGCTACGCCCGAAGCGCGCGATCCTGACGAACCTGCACATCGACCTCGACTATGCGACGCTGAAGCGCGACCTGCCGCCTAACGTCGAGCCGGCGTATGACGGCATGCAGGTGCACTTCTGATGCTGCGCTGCGGATTGCTGTTCGCGGTCCAGCATCAGTGCAAATCGGCGGAAACCACCCACCAATCCGGTCGCCTGGCAGCTAGCACTGCCCGCGCCCCGTCCGCCTCAGTCCGCGAGCGAAACAGGGCGAAGCAGGTGGGCCCGCTGCCCGACATGCGCACGATCTGCGCGCCGGCGAGGCTCCGCAATGCACACAGTACGTCGGCGACCGGCGGGCACAGCGCGATCGCCGCAGGTTGGAGATCGTTGCGGCCGGCCTGAACGTGCGCCAGCAGGTCGTCCGCGGTCGCAAGACGTGGCCACGACGCAAGCGGTCGGTTGTCGAAGGTTGCCGCCGCGAGCGCACGGAACACCGATGGCGTCGCGAGCGGCACGCGCGGGTTGGCCAGCACGCACGCGATGGCCGGCAGCCGATCCAGAGGCTCGACCCGCTCGCCGAGCCCGCTCATGCGCGCGGCTCGGGCGCCCAGGCAAACCGGCACGTCGGCGCCGATGCTTTGCGCAAGGCTCGCCCAGTCGATGTTTGGCGCGCGTGCCGGATTGGTGCGTGAGATGAGCCGCAGGGCGGCGGCCGCATCAGAGGAGCCGCCACCGAGGCCCGCCGCGACGGGCAAGTTCTTTTCGAGCCTGAAGTGGCCGAGCCTCAGGTCAGGCGCTGCGGCCTGAGCCGCCCGCGCCGCCTTTACGATCAGATTGTCGTCGGTGATGGCCGCGCCAAACGGGCCCGTCGTTTCCACGGAAAGCGCCGCTCCAGGCTCCAACGAAACGCGGTCGCCGACCGAGGCGAACACGACGAGACTGTCGAGTTCGTGATAGCCGTCCGGGCGGCGCCCACGCACGGCCAACGTCAGATTGAGCTTGGCCGGTGCGGTTTCGGCGAGCATGGCCGCGACCATCCCGACATCACTCGGGCGGACGCTGCGACCCGAGTTTGGTCTGCCGCTTGGGGCCTTCAGCCTTGACGGGCTCCTTCGACTTCTTGACCACGCGAGCCGGTGGTTTCGCGGGAAGGCCCTTGGCGATCTTCGCCCGGATCTTCTCGACGTCATCCTCTTCGGGTTTCAGTGTCAACGCCTGCTCCCACTGGAAGCGGGCTTCGATCTCGCGCCCGACACGCCAGAACGCATCACCCAGGTGATCGTTGAGCACCGGGTCCTCTGGCTTCAGTTCCACAGCCTTCTCGAGATGCTTGACCGCTTCCTTGTAGTTGCCGAGGCGGTAGTGCGCCCAGCCGAGGCTGTCGACGATGTAGCCGTCGTCAGGCTTCAGGCTCACGGCCTTTTCGATCATCTGCAGACCCGCTTTGAGGTTGCGGTTCTGGTCGACCCAGGAATATCCCAGATAGTTGAGCACCAGCGGTTGGTCGGGGGAGAGCTGCATCGCCTTCAGCAGATCGGCTTCCGCCTGCGGCCATTTCTTGAGGCGCTCATAGCAGGTACCGCGGGCATAAAAGTAGGTCCAGTGCTTGCGGTCGGGCTTTGGGCCGATGATGGCGATGGCGCGGGTGTAGTAGTCCGCCGCCTCCTGGTAGCGCTTGCGGCCCCGCATGATGTTGCCCAGCGCATCGAGCGCGCGCACGTCGGTGCGGTCGGTGTCGGCGAGTTGCTCCAGTAGCGCTTTCGCCTCGTCCACCCGCTCGAGCTGGTTGAGATTCAGCGCCTTGCGGATGTCGACGGCCGCCTGCAGCGGGGTATTGCGCGGGATCTGCTCGTAGGAGGCGATCGCCGCGTCATAGCGCTTGGTCGTCTCGTAGATGTTGGCGAGCGCGGCCAAGGCGAGCGGCTGCCCCGGCTGGAGATGGAGCGCCATCTGCAGATAGATGGCGGCGACATGCAATCCGCCATCACCCGACAACAGCTCACCAAGGCCATAGAAGGCCTCGGCCAATCCTTCCGCCGGTGCCGTGACCAGCAACCCGGTGCGCTCGTTGCCCTTGAGCTGGTCCTGGACGGCTTTTGCCATGGGATGGGGCGTGCCGCCGATTTTCTTCGCGTGCTCCTCGAGGATGCTCCGCGCGAGCTTCTGCTCACCTGACGCCGAGGCATGCTGCGCGTAGGCGAGCGTTGTGCGCATCGTCTTGGGGTCCGTGCGGAAGATGCGCTCGTAGGCTGCGCGAGCCTCGGCACGGCGGCCTGAAACGTCGAGGATCAACGCCTTGTGGTAGCGAAGGAAATGCTGCGTCCATTCGGCCTGCTTGACGCCGTCCAGTAGATCGATCGCAGCCTTCGAGTCGCCTTGTGCTGTCAGGCCCCAGGCTCGTGACAAGGCGCTGGTCAACTCGCCGATCAGCCCTGTCCCGGATGCCTTGAAATGCTCATCGGCAGCGGCGTGGCGTCCAGCCTTTGCCTCGGACAGCCCGAGCATAAGTTGCGCCATGCGGTGGTTGGGCTGCAGCGCATGCAACTGGCGTGCAAGACGGAAAGCGTCGTCGAAGCGGCCTTCCGAGGCCTCCATGATCAACGCCTGCTCGATCAACGCCTCGTTGCTGGGATCGCGCTGCAAGGCCCGACCGTAGAACTGGGACGCGGCTGGCGTATCGTGTTGTCCACGGGCGATCCGTCCGGCGAGGTAGCTGCCCAGGAGCGATCGCGCATCGACCGGGTCCTTGCCCGTCCTCGCGTCCGCTTGTCCAGGCGCAAGTAGTACGGCCAACGAAGCGCCGGCCAGAAGGCGGAATAGGGTCCGGGCGCGCGTGGCGGTCGACATGGGGATGATCCTGCTGGCTCTCGCGAAAGCCATTGCTGATTCACGGACGACGCAAGTTTAGCAGGAAAGCGGGAGCATTGGCCACAATCATGGCCGGAAAGCCATTTCGCGCGAACAACCGGGGTGTGTGGCCGGCGGGTAACGGGCACCCATACGGTAACGGGCCGGGGAGACGATCCCTGGCCCGTGCGTCGTCATGCTCTATGACGTTCGGCGATCAGAGCAGGTGCGCCATGCGCTCCTTCTTGGTCGCCAGATATTTTTTGTTGTAGGGCGACGCCTTGACGATCAGCGATCGCTGCTCCACGACATTGATGCCCTCGGCCCGCAGCGCGTCGACCTTTGCCGGATTGTTGGTCAGTAGCCGGATCTTGCCGAACCCGAGGTCGAACAGAATGTGGGCCGCGAGATCATAGTCCCGGGCTTCCGCTGGAGCGCCGATCGCCAGATTGGCATCGACCGTGTCGTAGCCCTGGTCCTGCAACGCGTAGGTCCGGATCTTGTTGACGAGGCCGATGCCACGACCCTCGTGGTAGGGCAAATAGATCATCACGCCGATCGGGCTCTGGGTGATCACCTCCATCGAGGCCTGCAACTGCGGATAGCAGTCGCAACGCAGCGAATGAAAGATGTCGCCGGTCACGCATCCGCTGTGGACGCGCACCACCGGGATCTCGCCGGGTGCCGGATTGTCACGGTTGATCAATGCCATAGCTTGGCAGTGGGGATCGAGACCCTGATAGGCGCGGGCTTCCAGATGAAGCTCGCGACCCCTGAACTCGATAGGAAGAACCGTTTGAACAGCCCAATCGATATCGAGTTCGACGGACTTGACTGCACTTGACTTCATACGGCCCTCCAAACGCGGACGGTTGCGGTTATGCCACCGCTGACTTGATGTCGTAAAGGCATGATCGTTTCTCTAAACCCTCGGTCTTCGACGACGGCATTCCCTTATACGCCGGAAACGGCAACGCGGTTTGATGCGCCCTGCCAAGCGGTAGGGTCGGCACACGCCACATCCCAAAGCCCCACCCTTCCTGCACCTAAAAAGACGATCGAGGCTGAACCTTGGATGAATGCCGCATTTAGGTTTCGTCAGTGAAAGAGCTCGGCCGACTTTCGCGTGGCATCAGATTTGGAGTTCTCCAGCCCGTCGAAATACCGCGTATCGCATTGTTACATATGATAAAATCATAGCTAACGCCGAAGCGATAACAAGTGCGGCCAAGCGATTGATAGTTGGCATCAGAACGAGCATCAGTGCGAACGCCGCATAATTGACGATTGCGGACATCCAGCCAGCTGCAGCGTAGCGAAAGAACTCGCCAAGCGTGGGTTGCTCGATCACGGCGAAGGTCCAGCGGCGGTGGGCGAGCCAACCGGCAACCATGGCCAGCGAGATCGCGGCGAGGCGGGCGACCAGCGGGTCGAGGGCTAAGAGCCGCACCCCGATCTCGAGCATCGCGGCATCGACGGCGAAGGCCAGCAGTCCGGATGCGAGGAAGCCGCCCCAATGCCGCGCTGCGGTGCGAGGTTGGCCGCTTGATGGGCCGTCGCGCTCAGCGGACATCGGGAAATGCCTTCGGCCAATCGATGGTGGGGCCGTCGGGATCTCGAACCACGGTCCAGAGCTGGCTCTTGACGCCGGGGTTGTCCCGGATCGCGTCCAACTCCTGTCCCCGCCGTAGGGTGTTACGATCGAGCGCGGCAAGTTCGGCGTCCGGGTGCCCGGGGTGGCACATGACGAGGTGGCGGCGCCCGGTGGCGCGCATCGCATAGGCAAGCTCTACGGTATACATGCGCGAGGTCTCATAGGCCGAGTAGCCGGAGAAGCCGCGATTGGTCGGAAACTCACGCCGTCGCGCCTGCAAGCCGAAGCCGGTCGCCTGGATGGTGTGGCCGAGTGCTGCCGCCATCTCGCCGCCGCGCATGGCGATCGTGATCGGCCGCTCGTAGGTATCCCGGATGAGCGGCCGCGGATCGAGGCCGCGCGCGTCGAGCGCATCGAGCAGAGCGCTGCGGACCACCGGGAGCGTGTGGACATGCTCGTGGCTGTCGATGTGGTCGGGCGGGAAGCCGACACGGTCCTCGAATGCCGCGAGCTGGCAACGGATCTCGCCAGATATCTCGGCGGCGTCAAGCGTGCCGCGGACCGACGCCAGCCGGAGAGTTGAGCCGTTTGGAAAGCGCCCGCCAGGAGCTAGCCGCAGCATGGGACCAAGTGGCGCGCCGAGCGTCAGGTTGACGTGGAGGCCGAGAGACAGTGTGCCACGCACCGTTGCCAGTTGCGGTCCATCCTCGGCCCAGCGCGGCAGTGTGACGATGGCGCTGGTTGCCGAGATGCTGCGGCAGGCGCCCAGCTCCAGGATGCCGCGCGAGACGCCGGCGGCCAAGCCATAGCCATCGGCGCACAGGATCACGGGTCTGGGTCTCAACCGCAGCATCGGCGGGGGTCCATCGGAATCTGGCGGCTCATCGGGATGTCGTATCACGCGCCGGCTGCGGGTGGGCAGCTGAAGGCGCAGAGACAGAACCCTCTCCCACGCGGTCGGCCACGATATAGAGTGGGCGGCCCTTCACCTCCTCATAGACGCGGGCGAGATACTCACCGATCACGCCGAGCGAGATCAACTGCACGCCGCCGAGGATCATGATCGAGATGATCTGCGTGGGGAACCCAGGCTGATCGACGCCGTAGGTCATCGTCTTGACCAGGAAGCCGACCGCGTAGAGGAACGCGAACCCCGAGATTGCCAGACCGACGTAGGACCACATGCGCAGCGGCAGCGTGGTGAACGAGGCGAAGCCGTCCAGCGCAAACCTCAAGAGTCGGGCCGGCCGCCAGCGCGACGCCCCGTCACGCCGTGCCTCGACGTCGAAAGGGATGCCGACCGACTTGAAGCCGATCCAGGCGAACAGCCCCTTGTTGAAGCGCGCGCGCTCGCCGATCCGGTTAAGCGCATCCACGGCTTTGCGATCGAGCAAGCGAAAGTCGCCGGCGCCCTCGGGGAGGTCGGTGCCACTGAGCTTGCGGAACATGCGATAGAAAGCGCGGGAGACGAAGCGGCGGAGCGCGCCGTCGGTCTCGCGGCTGCGGCGCTGGCCATAGACCACCTGGTAGCCTTCGTCCCACCGGCGGATGAACTCCGCGATCGCCTCGGGCGGGTGCTGCAGGTCGCCGTCCATGATGATGACGCCGTCGCCACTTGCCTCGCGGAGCCCGGCCGCGACCGCAATCTCCTTGCCGAAGTTGCGGCTGAGCGAGATGGCTTTCCAGCGTGGGTCTCGGGCGTGCATGGCGCGCAGCTCAGCCAGCGTACCGTCGGAGGAGCCGTCGTCGACGACGAGCACGTCCCAGGGCCTGCCGCTGCGATCCAACGCAGCCGTCAGCCGCCGCTCCAGGAACGGCAGCCCGCGCGCTTCATTGAGCAGGGGCACCACGACCGTGAGCGAGCGCCGCGCGGTGCCGTCGGGTAGCACCGGAGCCACGGCCGTAGCGGCGGCCGGCAGGGGCGATGCCGCAGCGGCGTCAATGATGAAGTCTTCGGCTCGCATCGGTGCGGTCATGTCGGATCGGGAGGGGTTTTCTATGCGCTGCGACATGTAACTGTCATCCCCTGGATCCGCCAGCACAATTGGCGAGTGGGCCGGCAGTCCGCCGCGACCACTCGGCGCCGAAAACGGACCGGCCCCCACCCGAAGGTGGAGGCCGCATCCGTTTCGTAATGGTGGCGATCAGTTCAGCTGCAGATCTTGCGGCCATGCTTCCAGTAGCAGCCCGACGAGAAGAAGATCGGCGCGTGGTGGAAGTGGCGGTGGCGGAAGTGATGGCCGTGGCCGTGCCCGCCGCCGTGGCTGCGGAAGCCGTGGCCGCCGCCGTGCTTGGCTTCGGCCGTATCGACGCCGGCAGTCGCGATCACGAAGGTTGCAGCGAGTGCGAGGGCGGCAGTCTTGAGGATGAGGGACGTCATGTCAGGTCTCCGTCGAGTTGGGTTGGGTTGGTTGGGGTTGCTGTGTTCGTCTGGCGGCCAGTTCGTCCCGCCGATGAGCAAACCCTAACCCTCCCCCCGTCCCCCCGCTGTGCGCCCGATCACAGGCGTGAAGTTAATCGCCAAACCTGCACCGGCGCCGAACGATCCCCCGGGTTCGTACATGCCCGGTGCCCTGCGCTTCGCTATTGCGCCCTCCGAGGCCCTGCGGCACGGTTGGCTCG
>JANOJW010000636.1:0-11196 GCA_031418955.1 Hyphomicrobiales bacterium
AGCAGGCGTCGTTGCTGCAGTCCTGTCGGCAGGCGCCACGGCGGCGTCGGCAGCGGACCTCGACTACGGCCGCGTGCCGAACGACCGCTACTCCTCGGCCTATGAGGATCCGCGCTATCGGGATCTCTATGCGCCCGACGCGCAGCAGTACAGCCGCACGTACAAGGTGCAGCCGTACGCGGGCGTGCCGGTGCCACCCGCCAACGTCTACCCGCCGCATCCACGCGACTACCGCAGCCCCTATGACGCGCCGCGCCAGTACAGCCACGTCGATCCGCGCGAGGGGCGCTATACCCAGGATCGTCACGCCCAGGATCGCCAAGCGCAAGGCTGCCTGCATCGCGAGGAGATCAAGCGCCGCCTGATCGACGAGGGCTGGCGCGAGTTCCAGGACGTCGAGATCCGCCAGAACGCCGTTGCCGTGCGCGCGCGCCGTCCCAACGGCGATCTCTATGACCTGAAGGTTGACCGCTGCACCGGCGATGTCGTCAACGCCCAGGTCATCGAGCGGCGCGGCTATGGTCCCTACGCCGAGGACGGCCGCCGCTATAACCAGCGCCCCTATAACTGAGCTGTCGACACAGGTCGCAGGCGCAACCCGTGGCCCTGCGACGTCGGTTGTCCCCGCGAAGTCCGACAGAAACAGAACTCTGCGCTGTCGGACTTCGCCGACATCGCAAGTGCAGGAACCGCTCAGTCGCGGCCGGCTCACTGCGACCTACAAGAAAATCGAATCGAGGAACTTCGTCTGGACTGGGGGCGGCGGAAGCTGCTACCCGGGCGACTAACGCTTCACCCGGACCCAAAGCCTCGCATGCAGCTCAGCGTCGAGACCCTGACCCTGGCGCGCGGACACCGGGTGCTCGCGCACGATCTGTCGTTCACGGTCGCGGCCGGCGAGGCGCTTCTGCTCAAGGGTCCCAACGGCGCCGGCAAAACGACGCTGCTGCGCACACTGGCGGGTCTGTTGCCGCCGATCGCCGGCCGCATCAGCTTCGAGGATGAGCGCGCAGACCCCGACTCGACGCTGGCCGAGCGGTGTCATTTCGTCGGCCACGCCAATGCCGTGAAGCCGACCCTGACTGCGCGCGAGAACCTCGAGTTCTGGACGCACTACCTAGCGACCGGCCCGCTCGGTCGGGACGCCGCGCGCGCGCCGGATGCGAGCCGGCTGCCAGGTGGGCAGCTGAAGGCCCAGGAAAACGAGTGGACATCCCAAGGCGCTACGTCGGTCGTTGCCGCGCTCGAGCAGCTGGGCATCGCCGCACTCTCAGACATCCGCGCCGGCTATTTCTCGGCCGGCCAGCGCCGCCGCCTCGCGCTCGCGCGCCTGATTACCGTGCCGCGCCCGCTCTGGCTGCTCGACGAACCGAGCGTCTCCCTCGATGCCGAGGCGACGGCGACGCTCGCCGACATGCTGCGTAAGCACGTCGCGACGGGCGGTCTCGTGATCGCCGCGACCCACATCGAGCTTGGGATCGGCGCCGCGCGAGAACTTCGGCTCGGCGTTGCAGCTGCGGAGGCCGCGTGAAGCCGCTGCGCACCTTGCTGGCGCGCGATCTGCGCCTTGCTGCCCGCGACGGCGGCGCGCTGGGAACTGCGCTCGGGTTCTATCTGATCGTCGTGTCGCTGCTGCCGCTGGGGCTCGGGCCCGACCTGGCGCTGCTCGCGCGCATCGCGGCGGGCCTTCTGTGGATCGCGCTGCTGCTCGCAGCCCTGTTGACCCTGCCGCGCCTGTTCGAGGCCGACTTCGAGGACGGCAGTCTCGAGGTGCTGGCCACCGGCGCGGTGCCGCTGTCGGCGATCGCGGCGACCAAGGCGCTCGCGCACTGGCTGACGACGGGGGTGCCGCTGACGCTGCTCGCACCGGTACTGGGCCTGCTGCTCAATCTCGACTTGAGCGCAACGCCGCTGCTCGCCGCCACGATGCTGATCGGCACGCCCGCAGTGAGCTTCCTGGGCTCGATCGGCGCGGCGCTGACCTTGCGCAGCCGCCGTGGCGGGCTGCTGATCGCGCTCTTGGTGCTGCCGCTCTACATCCCGACGCTGATCTTCGGTATCGCCGCCATCTCGGCCGCCGCGCTCGGCACCGGCGGGGTCGGGCCAGCACTGGCGATCCTGGCCGCGATCTCGCTTGCCGCCGTGACGCTCGCGCCGCTGGCCGCGGGGGCAGCGTTGCGAGCGCAAGTATCGTAGGATCGTCCGGCAGCCGGCACGGGGTGACAACCATGATCGATCACATTTCACTCGGCGTGCGAGACTTGAGCGCAAGCCGCCGCTTCTACGAGGCGGTGCTCAGCCCCCTCGGGCTCTCGCTGCTCGTTACGCGCGAGACGACGCTGGGATTTGGCAAACGCTATCCCGAGCTGTGGCTCAATCATCGCCCGCAGATGCCGCCCGTCGATGGGCGAACCGGCATCCACGTCTGCTTGCGGGCGGGTGACCAGGATGCCGTACGCGCATTCCACGCGGCAGCGCTCGCTGCCGGCGGCCGAGACGACGGTCATCCGGGTCCCCGTGAGGCCGCCATGACCGGCTACTTCGCTGCCTTTGTGCGCGATCTGGACGGCAACCGTCTGGAGGCCGCCTGCTTCCCGCCAAAGCCCGCCGCTGGCGTGTGACAGGGCCGCGATCAGCGAGGACACATATGACCCCGACCACGCCCACGCAACCGTTGACGCTGCTCATATCGTCCGTCGCGCTCGAACGCTGGGGCGCCCGCATCGAGGCCGCCGTGCCGCCTGGCGCCGTGCGGTTCCTGACGACAGAGGCGGCAGGCGCCGACCCGGGGCCGTCCTCATCCGACATCGCCTTCATGACACGCGAGGTAACGGGCCGCTCCGGCAAAGGCTCACCCACGCCCGAACTCGTCAACTTCGACGCGATCGTGCGCCGCTCGCCGCGCTTGACGTGGCTGCAGATCCATCCCGCCGGCGCCGACCGCCAGATCTATGCCGAGCTGCGCCAGCGCGGCGTCACCGTGAGCACGGCGTCAGGCGCGACCGCGGTCACCGTGGCGCATTCGATCCTCGGCGCCGTGATCGCTGTGAACCGCCGATTTCCGCTGCTGGCCGATGCGCAGCGCCGCCACGCCTGGGAGCCGCGGCTGGGTCCAGCCTCGCCGCGCGATCTGGGCGGCCAGCATGCCGTGGTGGTGGGCCTCGGCCCGATCGGGCGTAATCTCGCGCCCTTGCTTTCGATGCTCGGGATGTCTGTGACCGGCGTGCGGCGAAGTCCCGAGCCGGTCGCGGGTTGCGCCCGGACCATCGGCTTCGAGGCGCTCGACAGCGTGATTGCAACCGCCGACTGGCTGATCCTGTGCTGTCCGCTGTCGGCGACCACGCGGGGCTTGGGCAACGCTCAGCGCTTTGCCGCCATGCCGAGGGGCGCGCAGGTGGTCAACGCGTCGCGCGGAGCGGTGGTGGTCGAGGCGGATCTGATTGCAGCGCTCACCAGCGGCCACATCGCGGGCGCCTATCTCGATGTGTTCGAGTTGGAGCCGCTGGCTGCGTCATCGCCGCTGTGGGACATGCCCAACGTGATCGTCTCGCCGCACACCGCCAGCCATTCGCTCGGCCAGGCGGACGCGGTGTTCGCGATCTTCCTCGACAACCTTGCGCGGTTCCGCGACGGCCGCCCGCTCAGAAACGACGCCGGCCGTTTGGATTGAGCTTCAGGGAAGCAGTCTTGCGGGCCGCCTACTCGGTGGTCGAACGACGGATGCCCAAAACCGCCCGTCGCAGCGGCACAACCTATTGTTTGTCATCCTCAGGCTTGTCCCGAGCACGACAACCGCGAGGTCCTTTTCGGGCGAATCCGGCGCCTCACTTCACCACGCCGAAGTTTGCTTCGACCGGCACGGTCACCGTCTTCTTGGTCGTGAAGTCGACGGGCCATTGGCCGAGCGGCACCGGCGGGTAGACCTCTGCCTCGAAGGTCATCTCGTAGGCGCCGGGCGGCACCTCGAGCGTGGCGCGGAACGGCGTGAACGTGCCCTTGCCGCCGACGAGGCCGTCCATCAGCTTGACGGTGACCGGTTCGCGCGTCGCCGAGCGGAAGCGCAGCCGGGGATCGGAGATCATGCCGAGGTCGAGGAAGCCGCCGTTGTAGGTGTCGCCGCGCAGCTGGTTGGAGTGCAGCTCGAACTCGACCTTTCCGTCCTTCGAGCCGATCTTCAGCAGCGCGTAGACGCCGTGGCCGACGTTGGTCGCGTTGCCGAGATTGATGATGTAGCCGCGCATGTGGGCGGGCACGGTCACCCGCGTCGGCTCGGCGGTGGCCTTCGGGATCAGGCCGTACCGCTTGAACATCACGTTCTCTTCCGGCGAGAACACGTAGCGGTTGGTGATGGTCGTGAAGCACGGCTTGCCCGGCCGCTCGTAGACGACCATGTGATCGTTGCCGACGTTGCGCTGGCTGACGATGCGCACGTTGATACCCGGCTGCTCGAACGAGCGCGCGAGCGCCTCCTCGCTGATGCCCTTCTCGCCGTAGATCTCGCCGCCGCGCGTCAGGTAGGCGGCGCACTCGCCGGTCTGCGCGAACGGCTGGTTCTTGCCGTCGCGATAAAGCTCATAGCCGATCGCATAGATCGACTCGAACCGCCATTTGTCGCCGGCTTCATGATGGCGCAGGATCGACATGCGGGCGATGGTCTCCTCCATCGACCACTTGCGATCCTCCATCACGATGTTGAAGGCGCCCATGAATTGGCGCCCCGGTGGCGTGGTCTCATTACTGAGCGCGCTCACCGATGTGGTCAGCGACCACAGCGGCAACGCCGTCGCGAGCGCCACGATGCCGAGCGACACAGCCTGCAGTACGGGCGTGCCGCGCGCCATCTGCATCTGCATGGCAGCGCCGAGGCCCGCCAGAATGGCAAGGCCTGGAACGGCGAACATCACGTAGCGGCTGTTGCCGTAGACGACGAGCTCGAGCTGCGGCGAGTACGACGTGTAGACGAACGCCAGCAGCACCGGCAAGGCGGCCGCAAGCGCCGTGCGGCCGCTGGCGCCGCCGAGCGTCAGACCGAGCGCGCGGCCGATCGGCCGGCCCCAGTCGAGCCAGTGTGCAACCGACAGCACCAGAAAGATGGCGCCGAGGACGAAGCCCAGATTGTGCAGCCACGAGAATGCGGTGTGGAGTGGCGGCTGCGGCAGGTTGTCGGTCATGCCGAAGGCCATGCCGAACCACGCCCAGATGTCGCGCGAGTTGTCGAAATTGAACAGGAAGCCGCGCAACGGGTCGAAGTAGCGCACCGCGCCCTTGCCCTGGCTCGCCAGCATGGTGCGCAGGTTGTCCCAGCCGTTCAGCGTCTCGCCGATCAAGTAGGGCAGCAGCAGCAGAATGCTGATCGCTACGCTCAAGCCCACCTCGCGCATCGGGATACGCGGGCGCAGGATCAGGAACACCGGTATCAGCGCGCCCATCAGCAGCCACGTCGAGACGTGCATCTGCATGGCGACGACGAGGCTCGCGATCATCCATTTGAACGCCTTCGCCTCGCCGCCCGCCACGACGCGGATCAGGTAGGCGAAGGCGAGGAACAGAAACGGTACCTGGAAGCTCGGGTTCCATAGCCGCATCATGGTGCTGAACGTGACCGGTGATGCGAGCAGCACCGCCGTCGAGACGATTGCGGCACTGGCGCCGAAATACTCACGCATCGCCAGATAGAACGGGATCGCGGCGAGCAGGCAGAGCAGGATGCAGAACTTGTATGAGACGTTTGGATCGCTCGAGAAAATGGTCGGGATGAACCACAAGTAGTGCAGCGCGCCGCCCGGCACGCGCGAGGCAGCGCCATAAGACAGCTCGGCGGCCATGTACTGGAACTCGTGCAGCAGGTTGGCCGAGCGGACTATGTCGCGATCGGTCCAGAAGTTGAAGAACGACGAGTTCTTGGTGAACAGGATGACCAGCGCCGCGAGCACGAGCGCGGCCACGCCGACCATTTCCGCGATGAGCTGCGGCGTCCAGCGAACATTGGCGACGCCGCGCTTCAGGCTCGATAGATTGCGGTTTCCGATATCGATCATGGCCATGTCAGCCCCCCAGCATCTCGATGCGGAACCGGCGGATCGTCATGCGACCCTTCACCTGCTCCGGTTCGTTGGGCATGAAGATCACGTTGACCTGATCCAGTGATCCGCCAGGGGCGGTGTAGTGGAAGGTGAACTCCTTGAACTCGCCATTTGAGAGCGGGATCTCCTCCCGCATCAGATCAAGTTGGCGGTTGCGCATGAGAATGGCGCCGGCCTGCTCCTCGACCTTGGCTTCGAGCCGCACCCGATAGTGCCGCGACGGCTCGGACTTCAGGTGGCGGAATTGAACGCCGACCCAGGACGAGGAGTAGCGAACATCCAGCACGCCGTCGGCAAACGAGACGGTGTCACTGGACGCCCCGTTGTAGAAATCCCAGACGCCTTCAGGCAGGCGGACGTTGATCAGGTCGCGATCGAACACCGCTTCATAGACGGTGGCGCCCTTACCGGCCTTGAGCCGATCCATCTCGTTGGATTCGGTGCGCGATGTGCGATCGTTGGAGAGATAGCCGGTCTCGAGGCCGTAGAAGAAGCCGCCGACGACGAAAAGCGCAAAAGCGTTTTTCAACAGCACTTTAACGAGAGACTTCGGTTCTGGCGCGGCTTCCGCCGGTGCAGCCCCTCGGTTCAAGACCCCCTGCCCGTCCATGACGCAAACACCCCCGGTACGCTACGCGAAACGGGAGATGCATAGCAGGTCCGCGCGCGCCTAGCCTACTGTAAAAAGGCCACGATCCTACGCCATAGACGAGCCAATCGACTTAGCGTCCAGAACGCAAGTCTCTCGTGCGTGACGCCAGATCAGGTGTCTGCCGCACGGACAACATGTGTGCGGCCAGTCTGATCGCGGGCAGGAGCAGCCATAGCGCGTCGCGCTTTTCCCGCAGTAAGGCAAGAACTCGCTGTACAACAAACATGGGCCACCCACTCAATCAACTGTCGTAGTGTGCTGACTGTAGATAGCGGTCGCTGGAATACGCGCGCCGCTACCCGATCGTTAGCCGAGTGTTAAGTGTTGGTCCAATGCGACGACATTGGGCGAGCCTCGTGGTGCATGATCCACATTTTTCGTGTGACCTTCGACACCATGCCGCGACACCTGCCGTACCGCATGCCGGCCTCCGAGACCTCCGTTTCACGACCGACGGAGGTCAGCCGTAAACGTCGCCAGCCGACTGACCTTGGCCGATGCCCGCCTCGAGCCAGGCAAACTGGGTCCGTTACCCCGATTGACGCGCGCGGCATTCACCGGCAGCCTCGCTACATCCGCATCCGACCGCCGAGGCAAAGCGTGCCATGCCGCAACGACAGATCCACTTCGTCGCCTTCCTGCAGGCACAGAACTGCACGACGCTGCCGGCCGCCTGGCGCCATCCTGACGCACGCACCGACAGCTACTCGCCCGAGTACTACCAGCACATCGCGCGCGTGCTCGAAGCCGGAAAGTTCGACATTGGATTCTTCGACGACCGCCTCGCGATGCCCGACATGTTCGGCCAGGACCACCGCCACACCGTCGAGCACGGCATCCGCTGCGTGAAACTCGACGCCGTCACCTGCCTCATGACCATGGCAGCGGTGACCAAGCACTTGGGGCTCGGCGCCACCTATTCCACGACCTATTTCGAGCCGTTCCACGTCGCGCGCCTGTTCCAGACCGTCGACCTGATGACCAAGGGGAGGGCTGGGTGGAACGTCGTCACCTCGGTCAACGACAGCGAGGCGCGCAACATCGGCCGCGCCGACGAGCACATGGAGCACGACCTGCGCTACGACCGCGCCGACGAGTTCCTGGAGATCGTGCTTGGCCACTGGGACAGCTGGGATGACGACGCCGTGGTGGTGGACAAGGCGCGCAAAATCTACGCCCACCCCGACAAGGTGCGGCGCCTCGACTACAAGGGCAAGTTCCTCGCCTCGCGCGGGCCGTTCACGGTGCCGCGCGGGCCGCAGGGGCACCCGGTGGTGATCCAGGCTGGCATGAGCGGGCGCGGCCAGAAGTTCGCGGCCCGCTGGGGCGAATTGCTGTTCGTCGTCTACCACGACCTCGCCACCGCCAAGGCCGAGTACGCCAAGGCCAAGGCGCAGGTCGCCTCGTTCGGCCGAAATCCGGACCAGCAGAAGATCTGCGCCTTGTTCTATCCGGTCACCGCCGCGACCAAAGCCGAAGCCGAGGACAAGAAAGCGGCTTACGACAAGCTGCCCAACGAGATCGACCAGCTCTCGCTGCTCTCGGAGGCGCTGAACTTCGACTTCGCGACCAAGGGGCTCGACGAGCCGTTTACGGACGCCGAGATCGCGGGCATCAGCGGTATGCAGTCGATGCGCGACCGGGTATTGCGCTCGGGCGTCAAGAACCCGACGCCGCGCGACTTCATGCGCATCACCGGCCGCGGCCTGTTGCGCGAGGCCTGGGTCGGGGGGCCCAAAGAGATTGCCGACCGGATCGAGGAGTGGTGGTCGGCGCGCGCGTGCGACGGCTTCGTGATCGGCCCGACGCATCAGCCGGGCGGCTTCGAGGACTTTGTCCGGTTCGTGATCCCCGAGCTGCAGAAGCGCGGCATCTACCGCCGCGAGTACACCGGCACCACGCTGCGCGACCATCTCGGCCTCGAGCGGCCGAAGATCGGCGCATTGAGCCAAGCGAAGGCGTGAGAGACAAAGCTGGCTTGCACAGCTTCGCTCGCCGGTCGTCCGGCATGGCAAGCTTGACGCAAGCGTCCAGATCGCCCGTCGCAGCGCTGGCTCAGCGAATGCGACCGTTGCCATTGCCGTTGCTGCCGGCCTGCAGTGGAATGCCGAAGTTCAGCTTCAACGCCGCGTCCGGCGTCGCCTCGCTGAGCCCGAACATTACGCCCACGTCCATCACCACCTTGTAGTCTTTGCGCAGCTCCCACTCGGTATAGACGACCGGCCCGATCCGGTGATCCTGCTCGCGCAGTGGAGGCGGGTTGCCGATGTTGTCGATCACGCCGAAGCCTTCGATGCCGAGGCCGAAGCCGTCGCGGATCTCGTACTTCGCCTGCCAGCCATAGACGAAGGCCGTGCCTTCCTCGCGATTGCGCCCGAAAGTCTTCTCGAAGAATGGATTGGCGGTCAGCGACAGCTTGTCGGCCTTCAGCGTCATGATGGGGCCGAACACCACCGTATTGGTCGTGTCGCCATGCGTGCTGATCCCGATTTCGGTATACCAACCGACCCCCGCGTCGAAGGCGCGCTTGTCGTCGATGCCCTTCAGAACGAACACATTGCCGATCGCCGCCTGCGCCAGCCGCGCGTCCAGCTCCTCGGGCTTCTCGATCTTGAGCGCGGCCGAGATCTTCCACCAGTCGGTGAGGCCATAGAGCAGCGTCTGCTCGGTCGCCCAGCGGTTGAGGTCGGAGCCACGGTCGTGCGGCACGCCGCGCGCTACCATGGTCTCGGGACCATACTCGAGCTTGCCTTTCATGACTTCGAGCTGCTTCACGTCGAAGGTCTGCGCCTGCGCGACACCGCTGCCCAGTATCAGCGCCAGCACGCCAGCTGACAAAACCGCCACCGTCCGAATGCCCATTATCTGTCCCGTCCGTGCAAGCATCTTCGCAAGCTGACTAGCCGTCGGCCCGAGTCGGCGCTATTCGCTGGCGCCGATTATCGCCTGAGGACCCCGCCATGTTGCAATTTCATCACAATTTTGGCGCGACCTCGGACAGCGTCCCCCACAGGAACATCGATCAATCGCGCCACCGGCGCTTGACGGCGGCGAAAACTTGCCCGACCACCTTGTTTTCGCAGCGACTCTGACGAAATCCAGCCTCATGACAGGTTCCATGCGCACCTACCTCGAATTCGAAAAGCCGATCGCCGAGCTCGAAGCCAAGATCGCGGAGCTGCGCTCGATGTCGGGCAGACCCGGCAAGGTCGAGTTCGCCGACGAGGTGGCGAAGCTCGAACAGAAGGCCCGCCAGCTGCTCACCGACACCTACGCCAAGCTCACGCCCTGGCAGAAGACGCTGGTCGCCCGCCACCCCGAACGCCCGCATTGCCTCGACTACGTCGCGGCGCTGATCGAGGACTTCCAGCCGCTCGCCGGCGACCGCTATTTCGCCGAGGACGCCGCCATCATGGGCGGGCTTGGGCGCTTCCGCGGCTCGAGCGTCGTGATCATGGGCCACGAGAAGGGCCATGACACCGAAAGCCGCATCAAGCACAACTTCGGCATGGCGCGCCCCGAAGGCTATCGCAAGGCTGTGCGCCTGATGGAAATGGCCGACAAGTTCGGCCTGCCGGTCATCACGCTGGTCGACACCGCCGGCGCCTATCCGGGCATCGGCGCGGAGGAACGCGGCCAGGCCGAGGCGATCGCGCGCTCGACCGATTGCTGCCTCGCCATCGGCGTGCCGATCGTCACCATCGTCATCGGCGAGGGCGGCTCGGGCGGCGCCGTCGCCATCGCCAGCGCCAATCGCATCCTGATGCTCGAGCACGCGATCTACACCGTCGCCTCGCCCGAGGCCGCAGCCTCGATCCTGTGGCGCGACAGCGGCAGGGCGATCGACGCGGCGACCAGCATGAAGATCACCGCCCAGGATCTGCAAGAACTCGGCGTCATCGACGACATCATCCCCGAGCCGCTCGGTGGCGCCCACCGCGACAAGACGGCAACCATCGAGCGCACCGGCGCGGCAATCGCCCGCGTGCTGGACGAGTTTTCCGCCCAGGCGCCCGAGCAGGTGCGCCGCCAGCGCCACGACCGCTTCCTCGAGATCGGCCGCACGCTCTAAGAGCCTGTCCGGGAGATTTTCGTGTGGTTTCATTGCGCTGGCATGGTCCAGATGGCAGGAGCGTGGCGCCGCCGATACCCCAGGTATCGGCAAGCTACGCGACGAACCAGATGGGCCATGCCAACGCAACCGGAGGCGGCCCGATCTCGGCCGACCGCGGCGTCGGAGACCTTGCCCGTAGCTTGGCTACGGTCTGCGGCCTCCTCCTGGCGGATCGACTCGAGCTTGGACCGTGAAACCATACGAAAATCTCCCGGACAGGCTCTGAGTGATAACCGAAAATGCGCGAGCCCGGCCAGCGAGCGTGGGCAGGGCCAGCGTAAAGGACGGCGCTGGGCGAAGCGGGGTTTGATCGAGGACGAGGACCATGGGGAGCTTGGGCTTTCGAT
>JANOJW010000637.1:0-5560 GCA_031418955.1 Hyphomicrobiales bacterium
AGCCACGCGCTGCGCGTTTTTCTGGGCGGGCGCGAGCTGAAGCCGCCGGCGCGGTTGCCGGTGGGATGATGCGACCCGTGGTTGAGGAATGGCGTCACGCCGACGTCGGACGATCACGCCCAACTGCAGGATTTAGGGTCAGACCTTCGCCCGAATCGCCGAGAACCCGCGTTTGACGCGACCCCGCTATCGCGGCTCGCGCCGTGTGTACTTGCGGCGCTTTCCCTATGCGGTGCTATGCCGAGGCCTCAGACCAAGGGGTCGCTGCCGTCCGGGTTAGCGGATCGGCAGTCGAACCTCGTCGCTGCGACGCGACTGACCAGGCCAGGCCAGGTCAGGCCCGGTCAGTGGCGAGAGTCGCGATGATCGGGCCGGCGGTCGCGACGATCAGGGTCGCGATTGGGTGAGCGCGGCGTCTGCTCCGAGGCGCCGTCCGGCCTGCGACCCCGGCTCGGCTGGGGACGCGCGCGATCATCACGCTGGGGGGGACGGGCGTTGCTGCCACGGCTGTCGGGGCGAGCCCGATCACCATCGCGGCCGCGTTGTTCGGGGCGAGCGCGGTCGCCGTCGCGGCTGCGGGGCTCGGGACGAGCGGGCTCGCCGCGGGATGGCGGACGGGCCTGGCCGCCGCGGGACCCGCTGCGAAACTCCTGGCGCGGGGGGGCAGCGTCACCACGGGACTCGGAACGGCCGTAACCGCCGCCGGACCTCGAGGGTTGACCGCCGCTGCGCTGCGGACGTCGGCCCTGGCGTGCGCCGCGATCCGCGCGATCGTCGCGGTCGCTATCGTCGCTGCGGGCGCCGGTGCGGCGATCCTCGGTGGGGATCACCTGCCGCGTCAGCTTCTCGATGGCGCGGAGCAGGGCGCGCTCCTCGTTATCGCACAGCGAGATGGCGCTGCCGGAAGCGCCCGCACGGGCCGTGCGGCCGATGCGGTGGACGTAGGCCTCGGGCACCTCGGGCAGCTCGAAGTTGATGACGTGCGAGACGGCGTCGATGTCGATGCCGCGGGCGGCGATATCGGTCGCGACCAGCACGCGGATCTCGTCCCGCTTGAAGGCCTCGAGGGCGGCTTCGCGCTGGCGCTGGCTCTTGTTGCCGTGGATGACATCGGAGGAAATGCCAGCATCCTCGAGATGGCGGGCGACGCGGTCGGCGCCGCGCTTTGTCCGCGTGAACACGAGCGTGCGGGTCATCGCCTGATCGGCCAGCAGCTGGACGAGGATCTGACGCTTCTGGGAGGCCTCGATGAGGATTGCGCGCTGCTCGACGCGCTCGACGGTGGTGGCGACCGGGGCGACAGAGACACGGACGGGATTGCGCAGCATCTCACTGGCGAGACCCGCGATCTCGCTCGGCATGGTCGCCGAGAAGAACAGGTTCTGGCGGCGTCCCGAGAGGTGGGAGACGATGCGGCGGATCGGCTTCACGAAGCCCAAGTCGAGCATCTGGTCGGCTTCGTCGAGCACCAGGATCTCGGTGCCGGAGAGGTCGATGTTGCGCTCGGCCAAATGGTCGAGCAGGCGGCCGGGCGTGGCGACCAGCACATCGACGCCGCGGGCGAGCGCCTGGATCTGGGGACGATGGCCAACGCCGCCGAAAACGACTGCGACGGTGACGCCTTGATGGCGGCCGTAGGCGCGGAAGCTCTCGGCGATCTGGGTGGCGAGCTCACGCGTCGGAGACAGCACGAGCGTGCGGCAGCCGCGACGCATCGGCGGCTTCGGGTCAGCGGCAAGGCGCATCAGGATCGGCAGGGCGAAGGCGGCGGTTTTGCCGGTACCGGTCTGGGCGATGCCGAGCAGGTCGGCGCCGGTAAGGACGGGGGGAATGGCTTTCGCCTGGATCGGCGTTGGCACGGTATAGCCCTCGTCGCTGAGGGCACGGAGCAGGGGAGCGGCAAGGCCGAGGTCGTCAAAGGTCATGAACAGCTTTCTCACGCGGCACTCCTCCGCGAGCCCGGGTCGGCCCATGACTGCGCGAGCAGCCGAACGAGCCGGGGCTGAGCGGAGGAGTCCGCTGTTTGGTGGCATGCCCCGCGTGGCCTGGGCTGCCGTGTATCTTGCGAATTTCTGGATGCTCGACAGGGAGACGGGGCGCCGCACTGGCTGCCAACCCTCGATGGATCTCGATGGCCTGTCTCTTCACGCGGCTGAGCGCCGGAAAACCGCTCTGGACGAGCGATGGCGGGTTATCTCATGTTGCGTCGCACAAGTCAATGAAGGATTTCGGCGGAGGCTTTCCCGGCGCACGGCAGCGGCCATCGGGCCACGGCGTGTCGAGACGCGCTTCCAGCACGACCGATCCGGGACGATCCCGAACCGACAGACGGCGCCCGTACCTTTCGGGCATGTCGGACTGGTCGGTCGTGGCTTGGCTCAAGTTAACGATGACCGGAAAGACCCCTGTGCGTCGCCTGGTGGGGACCTGCGATCCGTGGCGTTCGGGGAGACTATATAGGTTGGCAACCGGCAGTCTCCAAACTTCTCCCGGCTGGCTCCGACGATTGGGCAGATTGCACGCACGGGGATTCGCAGCGATACTGAACGTGAGTGCTGGCGTAGAAGCGGCCTGCTCGAGCCAACGATCCTCGATGACGCGAACCGACCACCGTGACCTCCGGGAGCTGCTGATGAAGCTCAGGACCGAGCATCGCGATCTCGACGCCGAGATCGTGGCGCAGGAAGCGGAGGCTCGTCCCGACCAACTCGCGGTCAAGCGGCTGAAAAAGCGTAAGCTCCAGCTCAAGGATCAGATCACCTCGGTCGAGGACAAGCTCACGCCCGACATCATCGCGTGAGATGCGCCATATGGGGCGCTGGAGACACCATCGATGCGTCACGACAGGAAGCGCGGGCCTCCACATGGCCGTCCGCTGCGGCGCGACGGAGTGGCCGCCGATCAGTCGAAGTCTCAGGTGCAATCTGGTCCCGCGCCTGCCGCCGAGCGCGAGCGCGCGGTTGCGCCAGGCCTGCGGCTGTTCGGCATCCACGCGGTTGCCGCCGCCCTCGCCAATGCAAAGCGCCCGATCCAGAAGCTGCGGCTCACCGACAACGCCGAAAACCGATTGGCCGACGTGCTGAAAGCGCGCGACGCCAAGCACGAGCGCGTGCAGCCGCGCGATCTCGATCGCTTACTCGGCGCCGACACCGTGCACCAGGGCGCGCTGCTCGAGACGGCGCTGCTCGAGGAGCCCTCGCTCGGCGAACTGGCGCTGGCCGCGCGACAGGGCGGGCCGCTCGTGGTGCTCGATCAGGTGACGGATCCCCACAACGTCGGCGCCATCCTGCGGTCGGCAGCCGTGTTCGGCGCGACGGGCCTCGTGATGACGCGGCGCAACTCGCCAGAACTTGGCGGCGTGCTGGCGAAGTCGGCGTCGGGCGCGCTCGAGCATGTGCCGGTGGTGCTGGTGACCAACCTCGCGCGCGCACTCGAGGAGCTTGCCGAGGCGGGCGTCATGCGCGTCGGCCTCGACGGCGAAGCGGAAGGGCTGATCGAGGACGGTGATCTGACGGGCGGGCTCGCGCTGGTGCTGGGCTCGGAAGGCCGCGGCCTGCGCCGCCTGACGCGCGAAGGTTGCGACCGGCTCTGCCGGATCGGCACAGCGGCCGCGTTCGGGAGCCTCAACGTGTCGAATGCGGCAGCGATCGCGTTGCATGTCGCGGCGGCTGCGCGCCGCGCCCGCGCGCGGTGATGGTGGGCAAGTCAGGGCCCCGGCAACAGGCTGTCGATGCGGCCGGTTAGGCGATGCACGACGAGGCTCACCCATTCACGCGACGCATCGTCGAGACGGCGCAGACCTTTTGGAATCGCGTCGAAGAAGCGGATGGCATCGCCCTTGTCCCGCGTGCGGTAGTCGACCGGGAAGGCCGTCACCTCGAAGCCGGCGCGCCGAAACAGCGCGGTGGCTCGCGGCACATGATATGCGGACGTGACGAGCAGCCAGCGCTCACCAGACTTGGGGTTCAAAATGCGGGCCGAGAACATCGCGTTCTCAAAGGTGTTGAGCGAACGGTCCTCGAGCACGATGCGGGCCGGATCGATTCCGGAGCCGATCCAGTAATCGCGGATGCTGCCGGCACCCGGCTCGACCTGCTGCACGATCGCGCCGGCACCTCCCGCGAAGACGATGCGCGCATTGGGAAGGCGGCGGGCGAGGACGGTCGCCATCGCGATGCGCTCGCCCCCCTCGTGGAGCGTCAGCTGGCCACGACCCGCGCTGACACGGCCGTCCTCCGCGCCGCCGAGCACAATGATGCCGGTAAAGGCGTCTGCAGGCAGCGAGGCGGCATCGAGCGCGGGGAAGCGTTGCTCGAGCGGCAGGATCACCCAGTTCGGCAGCGGCGAGAGGCCGGCAACGACAAGCAGCAGCGCGCCGGTGCCCGACAAGCGACGTCCCAGGCGGCTCGTGCGCGCGAAGGTGCCCAGCGCCAGCCCCACGATAACCATCAGCCAGATGAGGCTCGAGGGCTGCGCGAGGAACCAGAGGATGTTGGGGAGTGCATAAGCCATGGGTCTGCTGCCGGATTGGCCCGGCAGCAGAAGGGGCTGCGAGCACGGCGAAGCCTTTTCGGCTACCGGTTCAGGCGTAACGCTCGATCGCGACGGCCGTCGCCTCGCCGCCGCCGATGCAGAGCGAGGCGATGCCGCGCGTCTCGCCGCGTTTGGCCATGGCATTGATCAGCGTGACGATGATGCGCGCGCCCGACGCGCCGACCGGGTGTCCGAGCGCGCAGGCGCCGCCGTGCACGTTGACCTTGTCGTGCGGCAGGTCGAGATCGCGCATCGCAGCCATGGCGACCACGGCGAAGGCCTCGTTGATCTCGTAGAGGCCGACGTCCTTGGCATTCCAGCCCGCGGCGGCGAGCACCTTCTTGATGGCGCCGATGGGGGCGGTGGTGAACCAGGCCGGCGCCTGCGCGAGGCTCGAGGTCGCGACGATTCTTGCAAGCGGGGCGATATTGCGGCGCTTCGCCTCGCTCTCGCGCATCAGCACCAGCGCCGCGCCGCCGTCCGAGATCGACGACGAGTTGGCGGGCGTCACCGTGCCGCCCTCGCGGAACGCAGGCTTGAGGGTCGGGATCTTGGCAGGGTCGGCACTGAACGGCTGCTCGTCGCGGCGGATCTCGACTTCGCCCTTTCTTGATTTCACTTTGACCGCGACTATCTCCGCGTCGAAGGAGCCGTCCTCGTTGGCTTGCTTGGCGCGGCGAAGGCTTTCGATCGCATAGGCGTCCTGCTGCTCGCGCGTGAACTGATAGTGCTGGGCGGTGTCCTCGGCGTAAGTGCCCATCAGGCGGCCCTTGTCGTAGGCGTCCTCCAGTCCGTCGAGGAACATGTGGTCGTAGATCTGCGTGTGGCCGAGGCGTTGGCCTGCTCTGAGCTTCGGCAGAATGTGCGGCGTGTTGGTCATGCTCTCGAGGCCGCCGGCGACGATCACGTCGGAGGGCCGCGCGTGGAGCGCCTCGAAGGCCATCATCACGGTCTTCATGCCGGAGCCGCACATCTTGTTGACGGTGGTGCAGGGCACCGAGTCGGGGAGCCCGCCGTAGCGCGCCGC
>JANOJW010000638.1:0-10696 GCA_031418955.1 Hyphomicrobiales bacterium
ACGGGTGTGCTGCCGATCGCGCTCGGTGAGGCGACGAAGACGGTGCCCTATGCAGTCGACGGCCTGAAAGCCTATCGCTTCGTGGTGCGCTGGGGTGCGGAGACCGATACGGACGACGCCGAAGGTCGCGTTGTGCGCACGTCCCAAACGCGCCCGACGTCGGAGATGATTGAGGCGCTGCTGCCCGATTTCCGCGGCGATATCCTGCAGACGCCGCCGCAGTTTTCCGCGATCAAGATCGACGGCAACCGCGCCTATGATCTCGCGCGCGGCGGTGAAGTCGTGCCGCTCGAGCCTCGGCCGGTCTCGATCGACCTTCTGGCGCTGACCGGCATGCCCGATGCGTCGACCGCCATCTTCGAGGCGGAATGCGGGCGCGGCACCTACGTGCGGGCGCTCGCCCGCGACATGGGCCGCAAGCTTGGCTGCTTTGGCCACGTCATCGAGCTGCGTCGGACCGAGGTCGCAGCCTTCCACGAGGAGCTGTCGGTGACCATCGAGGAGCTCGAAGCGGCGCATGCGGCCGAGGACGGTGGCGTGGCGTTGCGCGGGTTCCTCAACCCGATCGAGCTGGCGTTGTCGGACCTGATCGAGGTGTCGGTGAGCCCGCCGGATGCGGCTCGCCTCTCACGCGGGCAGACCGTGCTGATGCGCGGCCGCGACGCGCCGATCCAGTCTGGCGAAGCCTTCGCTGTGTCGAAGGGCACGTTGATTGCCCTGTGCCAGATGGACAAGGGCGAGTTGGTGCCGATCCGCGTGTTCGCTTACAGCTGACGCGTCGGCAATTCGATCGACCGCCGATGGCGTCGCAGCGCGTACTCAACCCCGCGGCGCGCGCTTGCGAGCCCGCGGCGACTTGGTCGAAGGCGCCGCTGGCTTGAGCCCATAACCGGCAAAACCCGACATCACGTCGGTGATCTCGGCATCCGAGAGGATCACCGGGCCGAGCGGCAGCGAGAGATAGTACTGCCGTGCGATGGACTCGAGCTCGACCGCCAGCCACATGGCCCTCTCGAGCGTCGGCCCGATGGCGATCATGCCGTGATTTGAGAGCAGGCACCCCATCCGGTCAACAAGCGCAGCGACAGCGAGGTCCGACAGCTCCTTGGTGCCGTAGCGCGCGTAGCCCGCGCATCGGATGTCGGCGCCGCCGAACGCCGCGATCATGTAGTGGCAGGCGGGGACCGGCCGCCGCGCGATCGACAGCACCGTCGCATAGGTCGAATGCGCATGCACGACCGCGTTGATCTCCGGCCGCGCGCGTAGAATGTCGAGATGGAACGGCCATTCGGTCGAGGGTTTCAGTGGGCCCGTCCAGCTGCCGCGCTCGCCCTCGATCGGCATTGCCGCGATCATCTCCGGCGTCATGCGGTCGTAGGGCGTCGCCGACGGCGTGATCAACATACTGTCGCCGTGGCGCACGGAGACGTTGCCCGACGTGCCCTGGTTGAGCCCGCTCGCGTTCATGGCGCGGGCAGCCTCGATGACCGCAATGCGGTGCGCGCGCTCGGCCTTGGTCACAGTGGCTCCGTACCAACTCTTCAGCGTTTCACGATCGGCTTCGGCTCGGCGAACATCGCAAGCTCGACCCGGTGGCCCTGCGCCTCGATCACGACGCGGCCATCGGCGATGCCGACCACCCGCCACGGCCCGAGCTGGCTGCCCTCGACCACCCAACTGCCAGACTCGCCGTCACGCGTCCGGACCAGGGCGCGGAATGGCTCGCGGCCGGATCGGACGACGCCGAGCAGCTTCATGCCCTCCGCAGACGGCGGCGGGGCCTTCGCCACCGCCGGCGGCGGCAGCGGGGGCTCTCGCGGCCGCACGACCTCAGGTGGTTTCGCCACGGTTGGGCGGCGCGTTGGCTCAAACAGCGGTCGCTTCAGCGTTTCGGAGTAGGCGGCAAGCGGCCCGGGTTTCACGCGCTCAACCCCGGCACCCGGCGCAGTCGCACCGCTGCCGAGGTCAACGATCGGCGCCACCGCGATCGGCCGCGTGGCGATAAACCACACGCCGCCGCCGAGCAGCAGGACAGCGAACCCGAGCAGCAGCGTGGCGCGATCGACGGGGCGGCGCATCAGCCGGCCTCCTTCATGACGACGCCGATGACGTCGAGGCGCAGTTCGACCTGTGCCCCGGCAGGGTCGTTGCCGCTCTGGCGGGTCAGTTGCAGTCCGCTGATCAACAGCAGCGTCTCGGCGCTCTCGATGCGATGCACCAGGGCCTGCGCTGAAGCCAGATCGGTGGTTGCCTGCAGGCGCACACCGAGCAGCGCAAAGCGCCCCTGCTCGCGCCGGGGCAGCGCGCGCACGCTGCGGACCTGGACGTTGCCGCGCTGGGTGAGTTCCGCGACCAGCGTCTGCAGCTCGGCCAACCGCAGCGCGTCCGTCTCGCCCTTAAGGAGCGCTGCGCCGCCGAGCATCCGGCCAACACGGGATTGCATGTCGCCGGCAGTTGCGGAGCGCTCGCCAGCCGCCAGGAAACGGCCGAGCACCGCGCGGTCCCGTTCGATTGACAGCGATTGCGCATCGAAGTGCGCGGCCAGGGGACGGGCCACCGCGTACCATCCGATCGCCATTACCACCGCCAACAGGCTCAACGCCGCAAGGCGCTGCAACGGCATGGGCAAGCGCATTGTCATGGACGCACTCCCGTCGGCACGGCGCCATCTTTTTTCACGCGCGTGCGCATCGTGAAGCGCTCGCGGTTGCTGCCAGGCTCGCGAATGACAGGCGCTGTGAGTTCGCTGGCGGTGAAGCGGCTGGAGCGTTCGAGGATCGTCAGCAATCCGGCCGCGGCCTGCGCCTGGCCCGACATCTCGATCACGTCGCCTTCGATGCGGAGATCCTGCAAGACGACCGCATCGGGCAGCAGAGCCGTCAGCGTCTCGATCAGCTCGGTCACGGTGAGTGCGCCGGTGGTGAGGCCCCGCAGCGCGGCGAGATCGTCGAGGGTCCCCGATGCGCCATCGAGCCGGCGCTGAGCCGCCACGGCCTTGGCCTGCGCGATCGTCGTCGCCTGCTGCAAGGCGGCAATGGCCTCAGCCTGGCGCGCGTGCCAGATCCAGAAGCTGCCGGCGGCCAGCACGAGACAAAGCAACGCCAGCACCATTCGCATCGTGCCCCCTGATGCGGGCGCACTGACGGTCTCAGCGTCCAGGAAATCGACGGCCAAAGAAGCTTCGCTGGTCTCGTCGAAACAATCGAGCGTCGACGGCGCGAGCCCGAGTGCCTCCAGGCGCGCAAACCAAGGCGCCACGCGCTCGCGCTTCAGGACGAGCTGGCGAACGCGGGTGGTTGGACCCAGCGCCACGCCTTCGGGCAAATCGTACGCCGTGAAGACATCGGCCGTACGGAACGGGGTGGCGCGCTCCAAATCGAGCCGCAGGATCTCGGCATAGCGCCCGGCCGCCGCCGTCGGCAGGTCGAGGTTGCGCACGAGGCACTCCTCGATTGGCGCCCGCAGGCCGATCGGCATCCCCAAAGCGCGCGCGGCCTCGGCCGTCGTCTCGAGCTCTGCCAGGGTGAATGCAGTCCCGTCGCCGAACGGGGTGATGCCGCGCTCGCCGTCGACGAGCCAGCGGCCCGTCTCGCCGCACACTGCAAGCACCAGCCGCGGCTGTCGTCCAGCCGTTCCGGTCGGCAGGATCATGCGGCCGACATCGCGGAGCTGTTGGCCCCACCATCGCAAGAAGCCCGTATGGGGTGCAGACTGCATGCGCTATTGCCGATCCCGGTGACGCCGCTCGCGTTAATGACGACCGCGTCCAAGCCGCAGGGATTCTAGCCGAATCCCCCCGCTTCGCGCTAGAGTCACACTCGAACTTCGCCCCAAAGCACCGCGCGTGGTAAACATGGCCGACGCCGCACAGGCTGTCGCGCTCGGCGACAGCACACCCCGGAGCGCCGCGTTCGCGGCGAGATTCGGCGCGGCTCTGGTCGCCGCCGGTGCGCTCGACCGGCTACAGCTCGCGCGCGCCGAGCGGGCACAGGCCCAATCTGGCGAGCGCTTCGATGCCGTGCTGATCGGCCTCGGGCTCGTCTCCGAGGACGAGATGGCGCGCCATCTCGCGGTATTCCTCGGCTTGGACCTCGCCGGACCCGAACGTGTGCCGCCGCTCGCGCTGCTCGCCGATCGCCTCGACGCTGCCTTCCTGCGCCGCAGTCGGCTGCTGCCGATCGCCGACGACGGGCGCACCATGACGCTCGCGACCGCCGATCCGTTTGCCGCTGATTCGCTGGCGAGCGTCGGCTATCTGCTGGGCCGCCCCGTTCGCGCAGCCCTCATGCCGCGAGCCCTGATCGAGCGGGCGATCGAGCGGCTCTACGCGCAGGATGTGCCGGCGGCCCCCGCCGCGACGGCGACGGTGCAGCCTGTTGGGTCGGGCCCGACGGCGGGCGCCTCGGAGTCCGACCTGCAGCGTCTGGAGGATATCGCCAGCGACGCCCCCGTCGTGCGGCTGGTGCAGGATCTCGTCACGCGCGCCTGGGAGGCCGGCGCCTCCGACATTCATATCGAACCCGGCGCCGCGAGCCTCGACGTGCGCTTGCGCATCGACGGCGTGTTGACGGTCGCGGAACGGCTGGCTCCCGACCTGCAGGCAGCGATCGCCTCGCGCCTCAAGGTGATGGCGGAACTCAACATCGCGGATCGGCGCATGCCCCAGGACGGGCGCATCCGTGCCACCGTGCGCGGCAACGAGATCGACCTGCGCCTGTCGACCATGCCGACGATCGGTGGCGAGAGCCTCGTGCTTCGCATCCTCGACCGCAAGGGGCTCACCAGCGATTTCCATGCGCTCGGCTTCAGTCCGGATGTCGAGGCCGGGCTGGTGCGCATTCTGGGGCGGCCAACCGGCATTCTGCTGTCGACTGGACCTACCGGCAGCGGCAAGACGACGACGCTCTACACCGCGCTCAACCGCCTCAACTCGAGCGAGCGCAAGATCCTCACCGTCGAGGACCCGATCGAGTACCAGATCCCCGGCATCAACCAGATCCAGGTGCAGCCACGCATCGGCCTCACCTTTGCGCATGCCCTGCGGTCGATCCTCCGGCAGGATCCCGACGTGATCATGGTCGGCGAGATCCGCGATCTCGAGACGGCGCGCATCGCCGTGCAGGCGTCGCTGACCGGCCATCTCGTACTTTCGACGCTGCACACCAACAGCGCAGCCGCCACGATCGCGCGTCTCCTCGACATGGGCGTTGCCGACTACCTGCTGGCGTCGAGCATCAATGCGGTGCTGGCGCAGCGGCTGGTCCGCAAGCTCTGTGAGGTGTGCGCGCGGCCAGCGCCCAGAGGCAGCGCCGCGCATGCCGCCGTCGCTCGGCTGTCGGACGGGACGATCCTCGGCGACGCGGCCGCAATTCGCCAGCGGGTGGGATGCCCGGCGTGCCGCGGCACCGGCTATGCGGGCCGCCGCGTGCTCGGCGAGCTGCTCGTCGTCGATGATCCGGTGCGCCACGCCATCCTCGGCGCACGCACGGAGCGGGCGATCGAGGAGGCCACCAAACCGCAAGGCATGCTCCCCCTGCTGCAGCAGGGGCTGCAACTTGTCGCGGCCGGCGAGACGACGCTCGACGAGGTCCTGCGCGTGGCGAAGGCCGAGTGATGCCGAGTTATCGCTATAAAGCCTACGCTCCTGACGGGCGCGCGCTCGACGGCGCCATCGAGGCAGACAGCCGGCAGGCGGCGATCGAGGCGCTGCACCGGCGCGGACAATTCGCGTTCGACGTGACGGAGGGCGCCGCTGTCAGTGAGATCCGCTGGTGGGAGCGCGAGGTGTTCGCCACGGCCGCGTTGCCTCCTGCACAGCTCGCTGTACTGGTGCGCGAGCTGGCAACCCTCACCCAGGCGCAACTGCCGATCGACGAGACGCTGCGCATCGTGGCCGGCCAGCCGATGTTGAAGCCCCGCGCTCGCATGGTCGCACGCGGACTTCTCGCCAAAGTCACGGAAGGACGGGCGCTGTCGGAGGCGATGGCGGATGCCGACGGCACGTTCCCGCCGTTCGCCTGGCAGATCGTCCGCGCGGGCGAGGCGTCGGGCACACTCGGGCCGGCCCTTGCCAACCTCGCGCATGGCCTGGAAGAAGCAGGAAAGACGCGCGAGAAGATCCGCTCGGCGACGCTCTACCCGCTGGTGCTGCTGGCTGTCGCGCTCGCGGCCTTGGCGCTGATCTTGTTCGTGCTGATCCCAGCACTCGGGCCGCTGTTCAAGGGCGTCGGCGCCGAATTGCCGTTGACGTTGCGCGTGCTCGACGGCGTCAGGGTCCTGCTGACCGCAAGCCCGCTCGCCACATGGGCCGTGTTGGCCGCCGCCATCGCCGGCCTAATTGCCGTGCGCCGATCGGCGTGGTGGCGGACCTGGCGCGACCGCCTCGTCCTGCGCGTACCGGGTCTGGCGACCCTCGTCACCTACCGCGAGACGGGCCGTCTTGCGCGCACGCTCGCGACCCTGCTCGCAAGCGACGTGCCGCTGCTCGATGCACTCGGCGTGTCGCAGGGCGTGATGAGCAATGCGCACTTCGCGGATGCGGTGGCGGCAGCCAGGGAACGGGTGCGACAGGGAACGAGCCTCGGGGCCGCACTCGCGGAAACGGGACGGTTCCCGGACACGGCCATGCGACTGATTGCGGTCGGCGAGAGGTCGAGCGACATCGCGACGATGGCCGCCCGTGTCGCCGACATCTACGAGACCGCGCTGCAGCGGGCTGTCGATCGCGCGACGGCGCTGCTCGCCCCCTTGCTCACCATTGTCATCGGCGGAATCGTCGGCACGCTGATCCTGTCGGTCATCAGCGCCACCCTCAGCATCAACGAGCTGACCTGGCGCTGACGCGGTCAACTCTGTAGATTGCGCGTTCCGGCGGCGCGGGGAGCCATTGCGAACAGAACGACCTCGCCGGTCACCCCACGCCCTCGTACACCACTTGCGTCATCATCCCCGTCTCCATGTGATAGAGATGATGGCAGTGGAACATCCACTTGCCCGGATTGTCGGCGTCGAAAGCGATGGTCACGCGCGAGCGCGGCGGCAGGTTCACCGTGTCGCGCATGGCTCCGGCGATGGCGCGGCCGTCGATCGAGGTGACCTGGAAGTGATGTCCGTGCAGGTGCATGGGATGCGGCATCGAGGTGGGATTGTGCATCCGAACCTCGACGCGCTCGCCGGCCTTCACGTGCACGAGTTGCGCAGCTTCGCCCTTGTTCTTCACCGCGAGCCCCCACGTGTAGCCAGCGTGCGTGCCGGTTAGCTCGACGTCGACGATGCGGTCGGCGGACTGGGCGGCGAGAGGCGACACGGCGCGCAGGCTCTTCTCGAGCGTCGCGTCGAGGAGACCGAGCTTCGCTTTCGAGATGACGGGGAGTTTGGCGATTTTTGCAGTCTTCGTCGCCAGCACGATGCCGGTGCGCCCGGTGCCGTCCTCCTGCAACGCCAGGATCGGGAATGCACCGTTGCCCTTGGGGAGCGTCACGCGGATGTCGGCGCGCTGAGCCATGGCGAGGGGCACGCGGCGCAGCTTCAGCGGCGCCACCGGCTGGCCGTCGACGGCGATGAGCGTGCCCTCGAGGGCACCCAGATCGATCAGGAACCCCGTGGCGCTCGCCGCGTTGATGAGGCGCAGACGCACGCGGGCTCCGGTCTCGACGCGTACGACCTGCGGATCGGCAAGTGTGCGGTCGTTGGCCAGGAACGCGTCGTAGTCGATGTCGCGGGCATGCGCGTGACCTGCGTGATCGCCTCCAGCAGTCGAGCCTGATCCTGAGCCTGATGCTCCGCTGCCGGATCCCGATCCCGATCCCGCAGCCCCCGAACCTGATCCGCTGCTCGTGCCCGAGCCGGAACCTGATCCCGCAGGCGTTTGGCCGGTCGTCGCTGTGCCCTTGAGCCCGGCCAGGATCTCCTGCGGCGTCTTGAAGGCGAAGTCGTGCAGCAGGATCACCACCTCCTGTTCGTCGGCGCTGCTCTTGTCGCGTACGATCAGCGGCGCGGCGAGCAACTGCTGCTCCTGCAGCGTATGTGCGTGCATCCAGTGCGTGCCACCGCGAGATAGCGGAAAGTCGTAGTCGTAGCTCTGGCCGGGCAGCAGCGGCGGTTGCGTCACGTCCGGCACGCCGTCCTGTCGCCACGGCGGCGTCAGGCCGTGCCAGTGCACCAGCGTCGGCTCGTCGGCGCGGTTGTCGAGCTTGACTGCGAAGCGGTCGCCGGCCGTGAAGCTGAGACCAGGCTTGCCGGCGGCGTCGAGCAAGCCGAACATGCGGGCGCTCCGGCCGTTCACCTCGATCGAGCGCCGCTCGACGCGCAACAGGCTCGGCGCTGTCTGTGCCCGAGCCGGCAAAGGCACGACAAGAGCACTCGCGGCGGCGGCGAGAAATGTCCGACGGTCGAGATGCGGCATGAGGGAGGCTCCGTGCCAGCAACGATGGCGCGATGATGAACATCGTGCCTTGGACAGCAAAGCACAAGACATCTATGACAAACGGAGCCGTACAGCGCTCAGCGTCCGGCGGACAGTCCGCGTGCCGCGATCCCAACCGCCATGCTCTCGAGCGCGGCGCGCAAGGCGTCGTCGGCGACACCCGTCACCGCCACCGGCTCGCGGCGCTTCGCGGCCCCGATGCTCAAGGCGTCACGCGGCGCAGCCGTCGCGCGCAAGGAGCCCTGCACGATGCGCATGTCGGCGACGGCGCGATAGCCGAAATAAGCATTGATCCGCTCGACGATCTGGCGGCCCTTGTACTGGATGTCGAGCGCACGGCCGGGCTCGACGCGCAGGATCACCGTGGCGCCGGGGCGTCCCTGGTCGATCTCCTCGACATCGCCGCGTGCATTGACGAGCTTGGGCCATTTCAGGCGCTCGGGCTCGGTCCAGCGCGCAAGGTCGGCGCCGACGATCGTCGGCCAGTCCGTGATCAGCGCCGCGGCCGAGAAGCCATACTTCTCGAAGGCCTGCCGCGTCAGTCGGGGCACGAAGCTGCCGACGGCCTTGGCATGGCTGCGCTGGTGCGGAGCGACGGGCGCGCCAGTGATCGCCTCGCGGGGCGCGATACTCTTCTGCATGATCCACCTAGGGAAAATGACGCTCGAGCACGCGGAACCGCTTTCATTCGACGGCGTAGTCCTTAACATCAGGTTAACGATTCGGCTCTCGGCCCGAAAGGGGTTCCCATGAGCACCGTGGCATTGAAGCAACACTCTCGATCCCGGGCCAAGGCGCTGCCGGCGATCGTCGCCGCGCCGCCAGTCGTCGCCCAGCCGGACCGGGCTCGCGCCCTGCTCGCCTGGTATGACGCGGAGCGTCGCGACCTGCCCTGGCGCTATCACCCCGGCGACACGCCTGATCCCTATCGCGTCTGGCTGTCGGAGATCATGCTGCAGCAGACCACGGTCAAGACCGTGATCCCGTACTTCGAGCGCTTTCTCGCCCGCTGGCCGACGGTGCAGGCGCTGGCCAATGCCGAACTCGACGACGTGCTCGCGGCCTGGGCGGGGCTCGGCTACTACGCGCGCGCCCGCAATCTGCACGCCTGCGCCAAGGCTGTCGTGAGCGAGCACATGTGGCGCTTTCCCAAGGCCGAAATGGAATTGCGTAAGCTGCCGGGCATCGGCCCCTACACCGCCGCGGCAATCGCCTCGATTGCCTTTGGCGAAACGGCGACGCCGGTCGATGGCAACATCGAACGCGTGGTGGCGCGCCTGTTCGCCGTCGAAACCCCGCTGCCGGGCGCCAAGCCCGAGCTTCGCTGCCTCGCCTCAACGCTCACGCCTGCCGCTCGCGCCGGTGATTTCGCGCAGGCGATGATGGACCTCGGCGCAACCGTCTGCACGCCCAAGCGGCCGTCATGCCTGATGTGCCCGCTCGCGTCGGGCTGCGAGGCGAACGCCCGCGGCACCGCCGGAACGCTGCCCGCCCGCACGCCGAAAGCCGAGCGACCCGTACGTTACGCCATCGCCTTCGTCGGGCTGCGCGAGGATGGCCACGTGCTGCTTCGCCGGCGGCCCGAAACGGGACTGCTCGGCGGCATGCTCGAGGTGCCCTCGACCGCCTGGCGAAACGAGTGGGTCTCGGCCGACGAGGCGATGCGGTCGGCTCCCGTGCGCGGCGATTGGTGGCCGGTGACGGGTGCGGTCTCCCACACCTTCACGCACTTCCGGCTCGAAACCATGGTCTACCGCGCCATCGTGCCGGTCGACGCGGCGCTGAACTTGTGGGCCGAACCCGACCGCTGCCGCTGGGTGCCGCGGCGCTCCCTCAACGCCGAAGCCCTGCCGAGCCTGATGAAAAAGCTCATCGGCCACGCCCTGCGCGAGGGGTGAAGTGCGCCGGCGGGTGCCCTCAAGCCAAGTGCAACTCTGGAACGTGATCAGAACCATGATCTCGGTGGCCGGGTCGAACTCCACCGTGGCATCCCGGCGGATCACGAGGATGGATCTGGGCTTCCTTATGGCGATACCGTCGCGCTGGCGATCCTCGATCCACACGCGCGCTGCGGCGACGGCGTCGGCAATCGCTGCGTCGGGAGACGAACCGGCACCATAGCACCCTGGCAAGTCCGGTATGCGCACGCCCCAGGTGCGCCCCTTTCCATCGAGAATGCCTACGTAATGCATGGCGCCCCCCTAGAGCTCGACCCTGCTTGTATACATCAGCCTCAGGAGACTGGATGCCATACCAGCCGCGTCATGCTCG
>JANOJW010000639.1:0-4947 GCA_031418955.1 Hyphomicrobiales bacterium
GACGGTTTGACCGTCATCGGCGCAGCGCGTGCAAATGGACCGAACACGTCGATCCCGATCGTCGTCATGACTGGTCAAGGTGACGCCGCTACGATGGAGAGCGCCTACGAGATCGGCGCGACGGCGTTTCTGACGAAGCCAATAGACTGGTCTCAATTCGCGAGCGTGATTTCCTCGATCATCGGGAAGGCCGCGAGCGGCGCCTCTCATAAACCGGGATGAAGCACCATTGGCGCGGTCACGTGCCGAAGTCCGTAGCTGAAAAAAGCTGAAGCTGTCGGCACGACTCTCAATCTCGACCGCTCCTGGCCCATCACGTCGGTTCGTGTTTTGATCTCATCACGACAGGTCGCGAGTGCAATCCTGCCGCATCGCATGTCGAGCGTCGTGCGCCGGGGCGCGCACCCTTTGGCTCCGCTTGACCCTCCACTCCGCAGGCGGGGACGCCGTATCTCACTCCGCCGCCGTCACCGTGAAGCCGGCGCCCCGCAGCAACGCGACGAGCCCGTCGTCGCCGGGCAGATGCAGCGCGCCGACCGCGATGAAGGCGCGGCCCTTGGCCAAATGCGGTAACGCGGCGTCGCGCATCTTCACGTTGCGCTTGGTCAGCAGCTCGCGGCGGAACGCATCTGCTGCCGACTGCGGCGCGCCGTGCTGCCGCCAGAGCTCTTCCTGGATCGGCCAGATCACGCCGAGGTCGCGCGCCAGATAGCGCTGCACCAGCGTCTCGATGTGGTCGGCGAGCCGGTGATGCGTCCGCAATCCGGCCTTCAGGAGCGACAGCTGATCGGCCTCGGGGGTGGCTGCCAGCGCCTGCAGCTGGTCCTCGATGGTCTCGAGCCCGACCACCGGGATCTTGCGCTCTCGCGCGCGGTCGCCGAGGCGCTGGTCGAGTGGCTTCAGGCCGCCCGCCGCCCGCTTGCGCTCGCATTCGGGTATCGCCAGCGACATGGTGACGAACCAGGGGCGGAAGGCGCCGAGCGCCTCGCGCGGGATGCCGGCGTTCTCCATCGCGGTCAGCGCGATCGAGAGTTCGTCGGGGGTCAGCATGGCGTCGAGCGTGCGGCCATCCTGAAACATCAGCAGGCCGCGCGCCCGCCCGATCGCGGCGCCGATTTTCGCCGGCGACAGGTCGTCGATCTCCAGCGCGACGGTGCGTGCGGCGTCGAGCGCTGCGGTGACGGCGGCCGGCAACGCGTTCACGCGGTCGTCGGTCAGATGGATGGTGCCGAACAGGTGACTGGGTTCCACACCGGGCTTCTCGACGCGCCAGAAGATCGATTTTGCGTTGGCGGTCGCAACCGCGGCTGTCTCGACGCGCCGGCGCGTGTCGGCATCGCGGCCGATGATCTCGCCGACCATGTCCTGGCCTGCACATGTGGGCGGAGCGACCGCCGGCTTGCGCTGCGCCTGAGCTGGTGACAGCGCCGCGAGCAGCAACGCCGCCGCGCCGAGGCCCGTCTCGATCCAATGCCGCATGCGGGGTCCTCCTTCAGGCGCCCATTCTTCAGGCGAAACTCTTCGCGCCGCGCGGGTGCGCCGCTTCGTACACGGCGAGCAGGCGGTCGCGATCGACCTCGGTGTAGATCTGCGTCGTCGACAGGCTGGCGTGGCCGAGCAGCTCCTGGATCTGGCGCAGATCAGCGCCGGCCGACAATAGATGCGTCGCGAACGAGTGGCGCAGCGCATGCGGCGTCGCCGTCTCGGGCAACCCCAGCGTGTCGCGGGCCCGCGCGATGGCGAGCTGAATGATGCGCGGCGACAGCGGCCCGCCCTTGGCGCCGAGGAACAGCGGATCGGCGGCGGTTTGCGGGTAAGGACAGAGCTTCAGGTAGCGCTCGACGGCCTGACAGGCGATCGGCAGCACGGGCACCATGCGCTCCTTGCCGCCTTTGCCGGTGATGCGCAGCGTATCACGCAGCGCGGTGGGCGCGTCGCGCACGGTGAGGCCGAGCGCCTCCGAGATGCGCAGGCCCGAGCCGTAGAGCAGCAGCAGCACCGCCAGATCACGCGCGGCGATCCAGTCGAGGCCGGCAGCCATCGTATCCTCGACCAGCGCCCGGGCTTTCTCGCGGGTCAGGGGTTTGGGCACGCTGTGCGGCACTTTCGGGCGGGCCACGCGGAACACGGCCTCGCTCGCCACGATGTCCTCGACCTCGAGCCAGCGGAACAGATGCCGCAATGCCGACAGCGTGCGCGCGAGCGAGCGGCTCTCGACGCCAAGCTTGCGGCGCGCCGCCAGAAAAGCGCGAACCGTGCGAGCATCGAGCCGTCTCAAATCCCCGAGCGTCGGCACATGCCCGAGGCGACCCTCAAGCCAGCCGACGAACTGGCGCAGATCGCGCTCGTAGGCCGTGATGGTCGCCGCCGCGAGCCCCCGCTCATGCGTGAGGTGGTCGAGCCAGTCCCGCGCGGCCTGCTTGAGGTCGCCGGCGAGATCCAGCGCGTCGGTGTCCGTCAGCGTGTCATCGAGAGGTGACGGCATGATCTGCCTTTTTCGCCCGGATCACTCGGAAGCGTCTGCCAGCATCGGCGACGTCTGGTTAACGAGCGGTTAACGGCGACGGGACGGGCATCACCCGAACGATGTTCCGGTGCCGCCGGGACGTGGCTCTGCGGGCTTTGGCGTTTCGGCGTCATCGCGCTTGCGCGGAATTTTCGGCACCGAGCTTGCCGGCGACGTCGCGATCATCCCCTGCACAATGGTGATCTTCTGCCAGATCTTGAGCGTCAGGTTGGTCGTCATCTGCTCGAGCGCATGCACGTTCTGGGCAACCACCGGGTCGGGCAGACTTTGTGCGTACAGTGCGGCGACCTTGGCGGTCAGCGACAGCAACTCCGAGCAGTAATCGAGATAGCGGCCGAGCAGGAATGGCGTCAATGTCCGCGACGGCGACGACGGCGTCGTTTGCCATGGATCGACCGTGGTCGAGGGATCCTTGGTCAGCTGGTGCATGTCGATCACGTGCGCGATGGAGCGTAGCTCGTGCACGGCTGCGAGCGCCCGCCGGCGCTTCAATCGCTCCTCGAACGTGATGAGGAACAGCACGGCTGCCCCCATCAGGACGAGGATGTTCATCGTCGCCTCGACGCCCTGCAGCACCGTGTAGACGTTGTCGGCCGAGGTCTTGCCGAAATCGATGAGGCCCGACACGCGCCACAGCAACAGCACGCAGGCCGCCAGCAGCACCATAACGGCCAGCCGCACCGGCAGGTTGCGATGCTCGATCGCAGCGACGCGGGCCCGGCTCTCGCGCGCCACCGCGATCAGCTCGCCGCACACCTGCGTGAGGCCAGCATCGGGGAAGCGTTCGTGAATGCGCCGCTCGAGCTGCTCGAGGGAAACGACGATCCTGTCGGCATCGAGCGATCGGTACATCAGGCCTCCACGGGCAATCCGACGAACGGCTTGAAATGACGCCGCACGCTCGCCTCGGGCAAGTCCTTGGTGATGAACACGAGCCGCGAGCGCCGCTCAATCCCGGGCCAGGCCTCGAGCGTATCGGGCGGATAGAAGATGTGCTGCACGCCGTGCACGACGAACGGCTTCTCCTGGCCCTTGATGTCGAGGATGCCCTTCACGCGCAACAGCTTCTGCCCGTAGAGCTGGGCCAGCAGCGTCAGCGCATTCGACATCTCCGCGCCCTCGAGCGGCTCGTCGAATGTCAGGCAGAACGACGTGATGCCGTGCAGGTGGCCGTGCTGATGCGCTGGGTGATCGCAGCCCGGATCGGCGCACGCCTCGCCGTGGGGCTGCGCGTGATCGTGGTTAGGCCCGTGCGCATGATCGTGCCCGCAATCGGGCACACAGTCGGGGCCATGGGCATGCGCATGTCTGTGACCGTGCGCATGCACCGGCTTCGCGGCGTAGGCATCGGCGCTGAGCCACCGGCCGATATCGGACCTCGCCAGCGCCGGCTCGTGCGCACCGAGCCCGATCAACTCGGCAGGGCCGATGTCGCCCTTCACCGCGCGCTGGATCTTCGCCGAGCGGTTCAAGGCCCGCAGCCGCGCCTCGAGCCGCGCCACGTCGGCTGCCGGTGCGATGTCCGCTTTCGTCACCACGATGCGGTCGGCGATGGCGATCTGCTTGGCCGGCTCGAACTGCGTATCGAGTTGGGAGAGCCCATGCTGGCCGTCGACAGTGGTGACCACGCCGTCGAGCTGGTAGCTGCGATAGACGCGCTCCTCGGTCATCAGCGTGTGTACGATCGGCGTCGGATCGGCGAGGCCCGTCGTCTCGAGCACAACGCGCTTGATCGGCGGGATCTCGCCCCACAGCATGCGCTTGTGCAGCTTCTCGAGCGCTTCGACGAGATCGCCGCGCACCGCGCAGCACACGCACCCCGACGGCAGCAGCACGGTGTCGTCGTCCGCCTTCTCCATCAGCGCGTCGTCGATGCCGACTTCGCCGAATTCGTTGATGATGACGGCCGTCCCCGCCATGGCCGGATCGTTGATCAGTCGCTTCAGCAGCGTCGTCTTGCCGGAGCCCAGGAAGCCCGTCAGCACGGTCAGCGGAATCGCAGCGGTCGTCTGGACGGTGTCGGGCATATGGCGGTTCTCCCTCTCCCCGTTCGCATGGCAAAAATGAGGCGGACGAGTTGGAGTGTTTCAGCGAACGGGGAGAGGGTCGGGGTGAGGGGCGGCAAGACACTATCCAGTTGAGCAAGCGGCCGCCCCTCACCCTAACCCTCTCCCCCTTGAAGTGCAGTCAACGGGGAGAGGGGATGCCTGCTCACTCCTTCACCTGGTGCACCTCGATCACATTGCCGTCCGGGTCGTAGAAGAAGATCTGCTCCCAGCCCTTCATCGCCCAGGCGCCGTAGTCGGAGTAAGGAATGCCCTTGGCCTCGAGGCGCTTCTTGAAGGCGGCGATGTCGTCGGTGCGGAAAGCGATGTGTCCGCGTTCGACCGGATTGATCGCCTGCTTGGTGCGGAAATTGA
>JANOJW010000640.1:0-2223 GCA_031418955.1 Hyphomicrobiales bacterium
CACGCTCGTGATCTCGTAGCGGTCGGCGTGCAGCTCGCTGCCGTCGCCAACCGTAAAGAATCCCTCGAGGACGACGTCGGTCATCGTTTGTTGAAACGCTTGTTCGGCGGGCGACATCTCCACCGCCACAGTCGCGGGCTGCTGATTCAATGAGAGAGCGAACAGGGCGGAAAGAAGCCAGGCCATAGGTCGCTCAAGGTATCAGCATTTTCACAATCTGCCCCATAATGATCCTTGCCTGCTGAACGGAGGTCTGCCGTGGCCGCTCACTCCCGCGTGTCTGGACTAGTCACCGCAGTCGCGTTCGCTGCCCTTGCCCACGGCTGCAGCCCCTCTGAGCTGCCGATGGCGCCAACAGCATTGACCACCGGTGTCATCCTCTACGAACACGCCAACTTCCTTGGGAACTCGGCCCATCTGATTGCGGATGTGTCCGACCTTCGAGGCTTCCGCGGGCCGTGCATCACGAGCGACGACACGTCGTCGCGCGATTGGAACGACTGCGTGTCCTCGGTACGCGTGGCGCCGGGATGGCGCGCCACGCTCTATCGTGATTCAAACTATCGCGACGACGCGCTGGAGATCACGGAAGACGTGGCCAACCTGCAGCTGGTACGGGAGCACGATTGCGATCGTGGCGGTCTGAACGATTGCGTCTCGTCCGTGCGCGTGCGGCAACAGTGATGGAGGCCCTAGTCCGCGTCGCGCAGCAGCCGGGCATTCTGAGCAGCAATTTCGCGAATGTCATCCGACAATCGATTGTCGTCGGCTCCCATCAGCCAGTATTCGCGAGCCGCAGCGCGAGCATCATCCCAAACATCAAGCGTATCCGCAGTCGCAAGAGGCATCGCAAACACCCTCTCTAAGACCTGACCGTCTGCGCTTGGAGCGTAAAGCATCGATGCCTGATCGAATGCTGGTGCCAGTCGGAGAGTGGTGCCGGCAGTAAAGAAAACGATGTTGTAATGATGTCGATCGGTATTAGCGATTAACGATCCGAATGCGTCAAGCCAGCGAAGGTGCCTCGCGTCCTCATCGCTCACACGTCCAGCCTCCAGAAGGCGAGCGCCCGCCCTGGCCCATGAGTCGGCCGGATCTTCGTGCGCAGCTGCCAGGCTCATCACCGCCACACGTCCTCGCGCTCCTACTCGATCAAAGCGCCCGCTCTCTAAGAAGACATGTGAATCTGTCTCGATCGTATTTGTCCGAGCCGCAGGCACATTGCGCGCAGCGACAACGCCTAAAGCCAATCCTTCAAGCATCAGCAGGTCGCTCCAACGAGTGGCGACCGGATCGCCGGTTCCTCGCGCCGCGAATTTCACCAGCCATTGGCGGCCATCGACCAGTGCGCCAAACTTGGGTCTTTCACCGCCGACGGATGATCCAGGTGGATCCCCAGCCAGGGTTGCCCTCGCTAAGTGCGGGTAGTCGGCGCGTGTCCGTTCCATGGCTGTGAGGCTTTGCCATCGTGCGAAGGACTCATCACCAATAACCAGGTTCCCTGGCAAGTCTTCCCCGCGGCGAGAAACCGCGACAAGAATGTGATGGTCAGACCAGTCCTCCAAGCGGAGCGGAACGGGCAGATCTCGATGACCAGCCGCGAATATCCGACCCAGGAAACCTGCCGGACGTGCATCTGCGACTTCTCTCGGAAGTCCGTCGGCCACTACACCTTCCGGCTGCCAAACTGTTTGACGTGCGACCAGTGTTACCAACTCGCCTTCGCGCTGAGCTCTTCCGTTTTCATCAATTCGAAATGCTGGGAAGCGCGAAGTGTCGAGGGAGGGCCACGTCTGGCGGAGACCATACCGGGTTGCGCGAGCCCTCCCGATTCGGACAACATCCGGGCCGCCATTCTGTACAAGACGCATGAGGGTCTGCGGAGAGACACTCAGTCGCTCTCTCAGTTCCGATGCAGAGATTACGCCCCTGGCAAGCTCCTGGCTCAAGCCATTCATGGAATGATAAAATTACTACATAAATATTAGTATATATAGCCTAAAATCTAAACTTGTGATGTTTATAGGAATGATAAATGGAATGATTATAAGCGTCATAATATGACGCCATTTTATTGACGGGACTTGACTGCCAAAGTGTGAACAGCACTCGCGCGGCCTGAGGCGAGCGGGACTGACGCCTACACCCACTCTTTGCGCCGTGCCCAAATTCCCTCCGCCGCTCGCAGCGCGAGCGCGCCGATCGTGGACGTGGGGTTTACTC
>JANOJW010000641.1:0-3135 GCA_031418955.1 Hyphomicrobiales bacterium
ACGCCGGCCTGCGGCTCAGCCTGGAAGCGATAGAGGAACAACAAGCGGCCGTTGACCACACCCATCGCATAGACGCCCATGATGAGACGATGCTCGCCGGTGTTGGTCTGGATCTTCATCAGCAGGCCCGAATAGCAGGCCGTCGCATCCTCGCCGAGCACGCCCAGGGACTTCGTCTCGTTGACCGTGATCCCGGCCTGCAGGTTCTTCACCCGGTCCTTGATCTCGCCACCGACCTGCTGCTCGATCTTGTCGCCTTCGACACGCAGCGACTGGCAGATCTCCTTGGCCGCCTGGGCTTCCTGGCCCTTGAGCTCGGTCGATTTGAACTGCAGCGCCACCTGCACCTGCGCGAAATCGTTCAGGTACTTGTCCTTGCCGACACGCGCATTCTTCAGGTTGTTGCACTCGGCGGTATGCATCAACATCTCGTTGGAGCCGGCGATGGCGCGCGTGGCGAGATCGAGCACCTGCCGATCGAGGTTCTGGCTGCGGTCGAGCAGGCACTGGCCGTCGGGGAGGGGAAGGCGGATCTGGCGCCCGCCGACGTCGACGGTCGGCGCCGCGGCCAGAGCTGGCGCCTTCTGCTGGGCCACCGTGGCGCTGCCGGTGGCAGCGAGCGCGGCGAACGAGGCAATCACGATCGATCTCAGTAGCATCCTGGTCTCCACGCAGCGGCGGTTCTGAGCTTGCTCGCGCCGTCGCGTCGCCGCAGCGGCCGCGCGAGGAGTGTGGGGCAGAGAGTGATCAGTGTTTGTCGCGCGGGCCTTGCCGCACGGGTTTGGAGCCTTTGCTCGCGACTTTCTCGAATCGGGGCAAGTCGTCGTGCACGTCGAACCAGACGACCTGCTCCTCGATGTGGGCGTGTCCGGTCGGCGGCCATTGCCCGGGGTTCTCGAGCGTGCCGTGAAAGAGGTGGACCTCTTTTGGCCAGCGGGTGCCGGCATAGGCCATCGGCGAGCCGCACTTGGGGCAAAAATAGCGTTTCACGCCGGCTGAGGATTCGTAGATGGCCGGGTCGCCCTTGAGGTAGCGGAACTGGCCGATGTCGACGCCGACGTAGGTGGCGACGGCGGAGGAGACGGCCCGCCTGCAGCTCTCGCAGTGGCAGTGCATCACCCACTTGGGCTTGCCTTCGAACTCGTACTCGATCGACCGGCACTGGCAGCGGCCGCGGGTGGTCTCGACTTTGGCAGCACACATGTCACGCACCTCGACTTTGGCCCGGTCTGGGATTCAAGACTGGGATTCAAGACTGAGCGGTCCCTGGCAAGGCGGGTTCCAGCCGTCGTAGCAAGTCGCGCGCCGCTTGCCGAGCCTCACGATAGGACTGTCGGCGGTAATTTTTCAATAACCAATGAAAAATTGATGAACGCTGCTTTCGTTTTGTCGCGAGCGGGTGCGCTCAACCATTGTGCTCAGTGGAAATCGCGCGATCGCGGCAGAACGCGCGTATACCGGGGATGGCGTGCTGGGCTGGGTGGTGGCGTTTGCGTCAGGGAGGGGTTGCCGGTCCGCGGCACGCCCGGGTGACGCTCGTGTGCTCCGCGGGCGGAGCCGGGCTCGGGCCGCAGCACTTCGTCGGCGTGCGCGATGGGCACCGGCATGGCGGCGCCCGCGTCCTCGCACAGGCGGGCGAGCCAGTCGCTGCGGTCCTCGAGGCGCTCCGACACCACATGGATGATATCGCCGTGCCGCTGGATGCGGCCGCGGATCAGGATCAGCCGCGCTGCCATGACCACGCGCCGGAACCGCTCGAGCGTCTTTGCCCAGATCACGGCGTTGGCGATGCCGGTCTCGTCCTCGATGGTCATGAACACGACGCCCTTTGCCGAGCCTGGCCGCTGGCGCACCAGAATGACGCCGGCGACGGCGACGCGGGCGCCATCCCGGCAGAGCGCGAGATCGGCGCAGGCGAGGATGCGCTCGGCTGCAAGATCGGCGCGCAGGAAGCTCATCGGGTGGGCTTTGAGCGAGAGCCGCAGCGTCTGGTAGTCGCTGACGACGTGCTCGCTGAGCGGCATCAGGGGAAGCGCCACGGCGGGCTCGGGCCCGACCTCGCGCGCCTCGCCCCAGGCAAACAGCGGCAGCGGCCCGGATCGCGAAAGCCCCTTCGCCTCCCACAGCGCCTGCCGCCGGTCGAGGCCGATCGAGCGCATCGCGTCGGCAGCGCTGAGCCGCTCGATGGTGTCGAGGCGCAGGCCCGCGCGCGCCTGCAGATCAGCGAGAGAAGTGAAGGGCAGCAGTGCGCGCGCCGCCATCAGCTTGCGCGCCTCGGCCTCCTGCAGGCCGTCGATCTGACGCAGGCCCAGCCGCAGCGCCAGTCCCCCCTGTTCCCCTACCCTTTCCTCGAGTGTCGCATCCCAGTCCGAGCAGTTCACGTCGGCCTCCCGCGTCTCGACGCCGTGCTCGCGCGCATCGCGCACGATCTGGGCCGGCGCGTAGAACCCCATCGGCTGCGAATTGAGCAGCGCCGCCGCGAACGCCGCCGGGTGATGGCATTTGAGCCACGCCGACACGTAGACGAGATGCGCGAAGCTCGCCGCGTGGCTCTCGGGAAAGCCGTACTCGCCAAAGCCCTTGATCTGGTTGAAGCAGCGGGCGGCGAACTGCGGATCATAGCCGCGCGCCACCATCTGTGAGACCATCTTCTCCTCGAGCAGCCCGATGGTGCCGCGGCGGCGGAACGTCGCCATGGCCTTCCGCAGCTCGTTGACCTCGCCGTCGGTGAATTTCGCTGCCTCCATGGCGATGCGCATCGCCTGCTCCTGGAACAGCGGCACGCCCTTGGTCTTGGCGAGGATGTTGCGCAATTCGTCTTTGTCGCCGTGCTCGGGCGCGGGAGCTGGATAGATCTCCGGCTCGAGGCCGTCGCGGCGGCGCAGATAGGGATGCACCATGTCACCCTGGATCGGGCCTGGCCGCACGATCGCCACCTCGATGACGAGATCGTAGAAGGTGCGAGGCTTAAGCCGCGGCAGCATGGTCATCTGTGCGCGGCTCTCGATCTGAAAAACGCCGACCGTGTCGGCGCGGCAGATCATGTCGTAGATGACCGGCTCCTCCTTCGGGACCGTGTCGAGATCGATTTTTACGCCGTAATGCGCGTCGAGAAGATCGAAGCCTCGCTTCAAC
>JANOJW010000642.1:0-7030 GCA_031418955.1 Hyphomicrobiales bacterium
GAGGGGGCGGTCGCCGCGCCGACGGCTTCGCTGCACTTCACGCCGGGACTAGTCGAGGCACTCGCCCTCCGTGGCATTGCGCGGCATTTCGTGACGCTGCACGTCGGCGCCGGCACGTTCCTGCCCGTCAAGGCCGACGACACCGAGCAGCACAAGATGCACGCCGAGTGGGGCTCGATCGATGCCGCGACCGCCGACGCGCTCAACGCGGTGCGCGCGAATGGCGGCCGCATAATCGCTGCCGGCACCACGGCGCTGCGGCTACTCGAGTCGGCGGCCGACGAGGGCGGGATCATTCGTCCGTTCGCCGGCGAGACGTCGATCTTCATCACGCCCGGGTATCGGTTCCGTTGCGTCGACGTGCTGCTGACCAACTTCCACCTGCCGCGGTCGACGCTGTTCATGCTGGTCTGCGCGTTCGCCGGGCTCGACACCATGCGGGCGGCCTACGCGCACGCCATCGGCCAGCGTTACCGCTTCTATTCCTACGGCGACGGCTCGCTGCTGTTCCGGCGCGGTTGATCCACGATCCACCCAACTTTTGTCAGCGTCATTTGCCGTCCGGGTGGGGCTGGCCGCGCTTGTGGGCGATCAGAGCAGCAAGGCGCTCGTCGCGCCAGCGGCTCTTCTTGGCGACCTCGTCGGCGCTGGGCGTGCGGCCCCAGCTCGCCATGATGCGCGCGACGTTTCCGGGCTCGAACTGGTCGCCGGCGAAGGGCCGCGAGGCGAGCCCCGCCATGGTCTTCGAGAAACGCGCGCAGTAATCGGGGATGCCGCCCGGCGCATTCATCTCGATGGTCTCGAACGGCCCCATGAAGCTCCAGCGCAGCCCTAGTCCGTGCGCGATGGTTTTGTCCAGGTCCTCGGCCGTGCAATAGCCCTCGGCCACCAGCCGGAACGCCTCCGACAGCAGGACCGCCTGCATGCGGTTGAGGATGAAGCCGTCGATCTCCTTCTTCAGCTCCATCGGCACCTGACCGACGCTTTCGTAAATGGCGCGTGCCCGCTTCACGACCTCCGGCTTGGTCCAGGGCGCCGGACACAGCTCGACGATCGGCACGACGTGCGGCGGGTTGACTGGATGCGCGATCAGGCAGCGGTGGCGGCCGGGCAGCGTCTCGGTGAACCGCGAGGCGACGATTGCCGACGAGGAGGAGGCGAGGATCGTGTCGTGCGCCGCCGCAGCGTCCAGGTCCCGCCAGATCGCGAGCTTGGCGTCGATGGTCTCAGGGCCCGATTCCTGCACGAGGTCGACGCCCTTGACGCAATCAACCATGGTCGGCGCGGTTTTGACACGCTTGGCCGCGGCCTCGGGATCGGCGACGAGACCGTGCCGCGCGAGGTCCTTCAGCGATTGCGCGATGAGGCCGGGCGCTGCGGCTGTCGCCGTCGCGTCGGCATCCCACACCACGACGTCCCAGCCGGCGCGCGAAAACACGTTCGACCACGCCCGCCCGATCAGCCCCACGCCCACGATCCCGACCTTCGGCATCCCGTCACTCCTGCTTCCATCACTTTTGTATATGACGCGGACAGTAGCATGCGCGGCCGGAGATGCTAGGTTTCGGGCGAAGCGGCGTCGCATTCAGAGCAAGCGCCCGGTTGCGGAGTGGGCAACCGAAGGGCAAGGGAGAGAATTCACATGGATCTCGGCATCAAGGACTTGCGCGTGCTGGTGACGGCGGGAGCCGGCGGTATCGGCTTGCGGATCACGGAAGCGTTCCTGCGCGAAGGCGCGCGCGTGCATGTGTGCGACGTCGACAAGGAGGCGCTGGCGAAGCTCAAGCAGAGCCATCCCAAGGTCACCTCGTCGCTGTGCGATGTGGCCAAGCGCGATCAGGTGGCGGCGCTGTTCAAGGATGCGATCGGCGCGCTCGGTGGCCTAGACTGCCTCGTCAACAATGCGGGCATCGCCGGGCCCACCGGTCCCGTGCACGAGATCAATCCGGAGGACTGGGATCGCTGTCTCGAGGTGTGCATTACCAGTCAGTTCAACTGCACGCGGCTTGCTGTCGAGCACCTGAAAAATTCGAAGAACCCGTCGATCCTCAACCTGTCGTCGGCGGCCGGCAAATTCGGCTTCCCGAACCGCTCGCCCTATGCGGCCGCCAAATGGGGCGTCGTCGGCTTCACCAAGACCATCGCCATGGAACTCGGGGCATTCGGCATCCGCGCCAACGCGATCCTGCCCGGCACCGTCGAGGGTGACCGCATTCGCCGCGTGTTCGAGGCGAAGGCGCAGATCGCGGGCAAGTCGATGCTCGAGATCAAGCAGGCCTCGCTCGCCAACGCCTCGCTGAAGGAGATGATTGAGCCCGAGCAGATCGCCGACATGATCGTGTTCCTGGCTTCGGTGCGCGGTCGCACGATTTCTGGCCAGGCGATCAGCGTCGACGGCGACCAGCAGGCACTGGTGTAGCCGTGGTCGTGTAGCCGTGGTCCGTTGGGAGGCCGGCGCAATAGTGCTGGCCTACCTCAGAAACTCGCGCAGGTGCTGCAACACGGCCTCGGGCTGCTCCTGCTGCACCCAGTGTCCGGCTCCAGACACCAGATGGATGCCGCGCCAGTCGGTCGACAGACGCGATTCCATGGCCCCCAGCGCGCCGGGCGACTGATGCACGCCCCAGTCGCTGGCGCCGGCGATGAAGCAGGCCTTGGCCCGCACCTTGAGCCCTGAGAACAATTGGTCGGCGGCGAGGTGGGCTGGATCGAGGCGCGAGCGATACCAGTTGAGGCTGCCCTGGAAGCCGATGCGGGCGTACTCACCCGCATAGACCGCAAGCTCGGTGTCGGGGAGCCACTGACAGGCGGCAATCTCGTCCGGCGACGGCATCGAGGTGGCGACCGCTTCGGGCATGTCCTGCGCGAGCCCCATCACATAGTAGCTCGGCAGCCGGCCGATCTCCTCCGCGGTCCAGGCTTTCAGCGGGTGGATCGCGTTGCCGGACCAGTCCGCGCTTTTCTGGTGGTAGTAGGCGCGCAGGAACGCGTGCAGGCCTTGGGGGCTGCGCATCATGTCGTCGTTCGCTTGCGGCGTGCAGTAGTAGGTCTGGTAGTGCTTGCGCGGTGGCTCGAGGCGCGACAGGCCATGTCCGACGCGGGTGATGGCGGGCAGCCGCTCGTCCTCGCGCAGCGTGCGGCCGTCGGTGGCGGTCGGGATCGCCGGTGCGCCCGCGAACGGCGCGCTCATGAGCACCAGCGCACGAAACACGTCCGGTCGCAGGAGCACCGACCAGCCCGCGACCGAGGCGCCGAAGTCGTGCCCGATCACGGCGTCGACATGGGGCACGTCGAGTGCGGCCAGCAATCCCAGCATGTCGCGCGCCAGATTGGTCATGCGGAACTGCGCGAGGTCGCCGTGGTAGCGGTCGTCGGACCCGGTGGTGCGGCCGTAGCCGCGCTGGTCGGGTGCCAGCACGCGGTAGCCCATCGCCGCGAGCGGCAGCATCACCTTCCGCCAGCTGTAGGCGAGCTCGGGAAAGCCGTGCAGCAACAGCAGAACGGGGCGTCCCGGCGTCTCGTGGCCAGCCTCCAGCACATGGATGCGCAGGCCGTTGTGGTTGTCGACGAAGCGCGAGCGGATGCCGGGGGCAAGCGTGCTGTCGCCATAGGCGCGCATGGGTGAGCCTCGATGATGCGGGTTGGCGACAGGCAGTGTGCCACGTGTCCCTTACGGCAGGAACAGCGCAAACTGATCCTCGGTGGTGCGCTTCAACAGCGCCTCGTATTCCTTGAAGGCCTGATGCCCCGGCGCGATGCGGCCGAACACGGTGGCCTTGCGGCCCTTGATCGGGACGAGCACGATCGGCGTCGAGATCGGGGTGAGCTGGGAGCCGCGCCCCGCCATCAGCGTGGTCAGGATGCCGTGCATCTCGCCGCGGATGGTCGGACGCGAGACCACGATCAGCCGGTACTGCCCGTGCCGGTTGGTGACGAGATAGACATAGCCCGACTGGTTGGGCACGGCGACGGAGCCGAACTGGGTGAAGGCTGTATCGGTTCGTTCGGCCTCGCGAAAGGTCAGGATCGACTGGGCGTCGTCCCAGGCGATCTCGGTGCGGTAGGCGTAGACGGCGGCCTTCTCGCCGAACGAGGGGCGGATGGTGAGGTATGAACCTTCGAGCCAGGCGACGCCGGCGCGGGCATAGTTGCCAAGCTCGTCGGGCGCGAGGCCCGCAGCAACACCAGCGCCTGGGCCATGGTCGCGGCCATTGCCGCCTTGGCCGTTGAGGAACCGCAGCGAGATGCCGAGCGCCTCCTCGATACGCACGAGCGTGGTCAGCGTGAACGGGCGGCGGCCCGAGAGTACCTTCTCGAGCGTCGACAGACTGATGCGCGCGAGGTCGGCTAAATGGCGCCGCGACAATCGCCGGCGCGCAATCTCCTCGACGACGCGCTGGGTCGCGGCCCGGCCGTCGGCCTCGCTGAGCTTCCATTCGCTGTTGAGCGGCATTCCACCCCCGGCCCCTCTGCACGCCGCCGTCGCGGCGCTCGAGGCAGTCCCAGTATCCGCCTCCGCCCTTTTGCGGCAAGGGGCGTCATGCCACCGACGTTAACCGGCGATCCGAAAACAACACCAGCGTCCGGGCGCTTCTATGGCAGTCGATGTCACCGCCGCGTCGACCAGGCGAGCCAGACGGCAATGCCTGCAAGCATCAGCGCGAGGGCTCGCCGAATGATGCGGCTCTTTGCTGGATCATCGACCAGACCGGCGATCTGACCGGCGCCGACGACGATGGCCAGATGCACCGCCGTCGCGACCGTCACATAGATGGCGGTCAAGGTGAGCGTCTGGCCGGTCGCTGGGCGCGCCGGATCGACGAAGGTCGGCAGCACCGAGATGTAGAACACGCCAGCCTTGGGGTTCAGCAGGTTGGTGATCAGGCCCTGGCGGAAGTAGCGCGCGATGCCGTCGGTTTCGGCCACGGCGAACTCGCCGCCGCCGGTTGCCGCAGCGTCCCGCCAGCCCTCCCACGCGAGCCACAGCAGATAGGCCGTGCCGGCCCACCGCAGCGCCTCATACAGCAGACGCGAGCGATCGATGACGGCGGCAAGTCCAAGCGCGGCAATCCAGCCGACGGTCAGCAGCCCGAGGGCGACGCCGGCGACGGCTGCCAGTCCAGCCCGCCGGCCGCGGCTCGCCGACAGCACCGCGAGCGTGCTCATGTTGGGGCCGGGCGTGAGCTCGATGACGAGGCACGTCCACAGAAAGCCCAACGTGCCAGCGAGATAACCGCTCATGGGTAAAATCACCGCGCCAGATGCGGCCGCCAGATCTCGCGCCGCGCCGCCGTGTAGGCGGCAATCCCGCCAGGGTACGACACCAGCTCCAATTGCTGGCCCCAGGGCGCCCGAAAATAGAGCCACGACAGCCCCGCGCTCGGCCCCTCGGTCATCTCGACGGGACCGCTCTGGATCTCGCAGTGATGGGCTTTGAGCGCGGCAAGTGCTGCCTCCATGTCCTCGACGTAGAAGGCGATGTGCCAGCCGCCGTGGTCGCTGTTGCGCGGCATCGTCGTGCGCTGGTCGGGTGCGGTGAACTCGAACAGCTCGAGCACGGGGCCGTTGGCCACCTGCAGCACGCGCAGCTTGCGGATCTTGGCGCGCGGATGCACGGCCAGGTGATTGGCCATCCAGTCGTCGCTCGTCTCGAACGGGCCGATGTCGTAGAGCGCGGCTGCGCCCAGCACGTCGACGAAGAAGCGGGTCGCTGCCTCGATGTCGGGCACGGTGAGGCCGATATGCTCGACGCCGGTGAGGCCGGGAACGGGTGCTGGCGTGGACATTCGTTGATCTCCTCAGCTCGCTGCCGCGCGACGGTTGGCGATCCGCCGCTCGGCCGCCGCCACGATCGCCGCGACGAGCCCCGGCTGATCCGCGATGCCCTCCTCGACGGCGAGCCGCTGCTCGCGCGCCAACAGCCGCAGATCGTCGACCGACGGAATCGCGCTCAACGCCGCACGCGCTGTTTCCGCGCCGCGTGTGCGCACCACCACCACCACGTTGGGCGTGAAGGGATCGAACGCCTGAGCGTCGCTGCCCGCATCAGCGCCGATGTCCAGTGCGGACCGGGTGTCGATTGCGACCCGAGCCGCTGTGTGCGTTGCGCGCACCTTGAGGCTTGCGATCTCGGCCTGCAGGCGCCGCGTGATTTCGGCGATGCTGCCGCCGGCCGCGATCTGGCGCTTCAGCCAGGCGTCTTTGGCAAAGCCGGTCAAGGGCCTTGTCGGTTTCGCCATGCCGTCAGGCCGTGCGTGCGAGGGCTCGAGGCTTGAGCACCTCGTCGTAGAGGACGCGGAGGTGGGGCAGCGCATCGTCATATTTCTGCTCCATGGTCTTTTTCGTATCGTCCCAGTCGAACGACCGCGCCACGCTGTCGAGCAACGGCAGCCGCGCCGACAGCAGCGGGTGATCGAGCGCGATCTCCTCGAGCAGGTTCGCCTCGCGCCCCGTGCCGCGCAAGTAGTTCGGCAGCCCGACATAGCGCCGATCGGGCATGGGCACGCTGGCCAGCTCTTCCGCCGTCTCCGCCTTCTCGACCAGCAGCGCCAGCCGGTCGAGCGCGAACTGCGACACGAAATCGGGGCGGAACGGCACGATGATCCGGTCCGCGAGATCGAGTGCGGCCAGGGCTGCGAACGACAGGCCCGGCGGGCAATCGAGCATCACCAGATCGTAGTCCATGCCAAAATGCTTGATCAGCCGCTTCATGCGGTTGCGCACCTGGAAGGCGACGAGGTCGGGATCGGCCGGGTCATCGCCGAGCTTGGGCGCGCCCTTTTTGCGCTTCTCGATCTCCTTGCGGGTCTGCATCAGGAACAGCTGGCCCTGCACGTCCTCGAGCAGCAGCGATCCGGGCAGCAGCGCCACTGTGCCGGGCGAGGTCCTGGGGTGCGCGACGTCGCCGACGTTGCGCAGCACGTATTCGGATTCGTCCTCGGCGGTCTCGTCGAAGCGGTCGTAGAAGTAATCGGCGATGGTGCGGCCGGACTGTCGCGCGCGGCTCCAACCCTCGCCGCCGACCAGCATC
>JANOJW010000643.1:0-1968 GCA_031418955.1 Hyphomicrobiales bacterium
TGCAGTACCTCGGCGAGAGCGACTTCGCGACGATGCTGACCAACATGTATCCGAAGGAAGTGACGGAAACGCTCCAGCGCGTGGCGAAAGACATCGTCCGCATGGAGCAGTACATGGACTTCCTGCGGAATCGCACCTTCCGACAGACGCTGCTGTGCAAGTCGGACTTGCAGCTCAAGCGCAACGTCACGCCTCAGGACATGACGCCGTTCCGCGTCGCCTCGCCGGTGGAGCTTCCCGAGAAGCTCGACATCCGTTCGATGCAGCCCGACATCTTCAAAATCGGCGGCAGTGGTACCACGCTGACCACCACGGTGCCGATTGTGAAGGCGGCATTCCAGCATCTCGCGGAGATATGGCCGCGTTCGGTGTCGTTCGACCGGCTGCTTCAGGTATCGCGCAGCCGCCTGAGCTCGGTGACGATTCGCGACCAGGCGATGGTGCAGGCCGAAGTGCAGGCACTCGGCTCGGCGATCCTGACCGGCTATACCGTGCGGCTCCTCGAGCTCAAGACGCACGAGCCGGAATTCGTCACCGAGGTCGGCGACCGGCCCAAGGCCAGCGATCTCGCACGCGAGCAGGCCAAGCGCGGCGGCCGCGTCACCAACCAGCGGCACGAGATCGTCAACCTCGACGAGTTCAGCCGCCGCACCCTGATGCTGCTCGACGGCACGCGCGACCGCAGCTCGCTGCTGGACGCGATGAGCCGCCTCGTCGCCGATGGCACGCTGATGGTCGAACAGGACAGCCAGAAGGTGGCCGGCGGCGACCCCTTGAAACAGATCCTCGGCGACGCCGTCGATCGCTGCCTGACGCGGTTCACCAAGGCGGCGCTCTGCGTCGCCTGATCAAGGTCCGGTGGCAGACGCCGCAGCCCGGTCGTATCTCGAGATCGATCGGTTTCTCGAGACGATGGCCGGCGCCCAGGCGCTGGCCACGGCGTTCGAGCTCGGCCTGATCGACAGCCTGGCTGCGGGTCCACAGCCCGCAGCCGACCTCTCACGGCAATTCGGTATTGAGCCCGGTGGCCTTGCTTTGCTGCTGGGCCTGCTGGCCGGCAGCGGCGTCGTTGCCAGCTCGCCTGAGGGAACCCCGCGGCTCAGCGACCGCTTCCTGGCGGCGCTCGCCCACCGCGATCTGCTCGAGGCCAAGCTCGATATCTTGAACGTCGCGGTGCCGGACCTGCTGCTCGGCCTCACCGATCTCGTGAAGGAAGAGCGCCGCTTCATGGCGCACTCGCGGATGTTCCAGCTCTTCGACTACGCCCGCGCCTCGGCACCGAGTGCGGAGAACGCCGAGTGGACGCGCCGCTGGGTGCGTTATACGACGGCGTTGACCAAGCATGAGGCGGGCGCGTGCCTCGACCGCCACGACTTCTCGCGATACCAGCAGTTGCTCGACGTTGGCGGCAACAGCGGCGAGTTCGCCGCTCAAATCTGCGCGCGTCATCCGCAATTGCAGGCGACGGTGCTCGACCTTCCGGTCGTGTGCCAGGTCGGTCAGGCGCACCTGCGCGGGCGCCCGGAAGGGGCGCGCATCCGCTTCCTCGCGGCTGACGCTCGCACCGATCCGTGGCCGGAGGCGCTCGACGCCGTGACGTTCAAATCGGTGCTGCATGACTGGCCCGATCGCGAAGCGACGCTGTTGCTGACGCGGGCGCGCGCCGCACTGCGTCCGGGCGGGACGCTGGTGATCTTCGAGCGGACGCGGCTGCCGCTCGCCGACGGGCCGCTACCTTACGGGGCGACGCCAATGCTGCTGTTCGCGCGATCGTTCCGGGACGAGGCGTGGTATCGATCGCGCCTCGACGAGCTCGGGTTCACCAACGCGCGCACGCAGCACGTCACGCTCGATACGCCTTTCATGATCGTCGAGGCGTCGGCGCGCGGCTAGTCGCCCTGTCGGAGGCAGGGCCAGGAGAGACTACGCGCCGCGTGGCGTGGCGGCGTCGAGCGGCCCGAAGCGATC
>JANOJW010000644.1:0-14443 GCA_031418955.1 Hyphomicrobiales bacterium
AAACCGCCGCTGACCATGCGGGATCTGGTCGATCAGATGACGCCGTACCGCCGGTTCCAGGCCGCGCAGGCGGCAACGTCAGCCTGAACTAAGGGGACAGGCATGATCCTCAGGTGTGCCGCGCGATCGCGATTGGCGCACCTGCGCGCGACGCGCTAGGGTCGGGCCATGACCAGTCTCTTCGACGCCGCCGGGATGACCGCGGGCGCGCCGCGCCCGCTCGCCGACCGCCTGCGCCCCAAGACGCTCGCCGAGGTGATCGGGCAGGACCACATCGTCGGCCCCGACGGCACGCTGACGCGCATGCTGCGATCGGGCCGGGTGCCGAGCCTGATCCTATGGGGGCCGCCCGGCACCGGCAAGACCACGATCGCGCGCCTGATCGCCAACGAGGTCCGCCTCGAGTTCGAGCAGATCTCGGCGATCTTCTCGGGCGTCGCCGACCTGAAGAAGGTGTTCGAGCGGGCGCGGGCCCGGCGCGAGACCGGCCGGGGCACGCTGCTGTTCGTCGACGAGATCCACCGCTTCAACCGCGCGCAGCAGGACAGCTTCCTCCCCGTCATGGAGGACGGCACCATCACGCTCGTCGGTGCGACGACCGAGAACCCCTCGTTCGAGCTCAACGCGGCGCTGCTCTCGCGCGCGAGCGTGCTGGTGCTCAACCGCCACGACGAGGCCTCGCTGGAAAAACTCATCGCGCGCGCCGAGTCAGCCGAGGCCCGCCGCCTGCCGCTCGACGACGACGCGCGCACGGCGCTGATCGGGATGGCGGACGGCGACGGCCGCACCATCATCAATCTCGTCTGGGAGGTGCTGTTGTCGGTCGCCGACGGGCAGCCGCCGCTCGACCGCGAGGCGTTGACCAAGCTCGTGCAGCGCCGCGCGCCGCTCTACGACAAGAGCCGCGACGGGCACTACAACCTGATCTCGGCGTTGCACAAGGCGGTGCGGGGCTCCGACCCTGACGCGGCGCTCTACTGGCTGTGCCGGATGCTCGACGGCGGCGAGGATCGCCTGTTCCTGGCGCGCCGGCTCGTGCGCATGGCGATCGAGGACATCGGGCTTGCCGATCCGCAGGCCCTGCCGCAGGCGCTCGCCGCCAAGGACACCTTCGATTTTCTGGGCTCGCCCGAGGGCGAGCTGGCGCTGGCGCAGGCGACGATCTATCTCGCGACGGCGCCCAAATCGAATGGCGCCTATGTCGCCTACAAAGCGGCGATGCGGGCGGCCAAGGAGAGCGGCAGCCTCAGCCCCCCCAAGCACATCCTCAACGCGCCGACCAAACTGATGGGCGAGCAGGGCTACGGCGCCGGCTATGACTATGATCACACCGCGCCCGACGCGTTCTCGGGTCAGAACTATTTTCCCGAGGAGATGGGCGGCAGGCAGACGTTCTATGAGCCGCCCGAGCGCGGCTTCGAGCGCGAGATCAGGAAGCGCCTCGCCTATTGGGAGAGCCTGCGCGAGAAACGCCGGCAAGAGCGCGACGGATCGTAATGGTGCGCGCCGGATGCTTGTGGGCATCTGAAGGCGCAAACAAAAAGATCGCGTCAGCGATCCCGCCGTTGTTCGATGGCGATCGCCGCAGCCGTCGTGCCGCGCCGCGTCATCCACTCGCCGAGCGCCAGAACGAGCAGCGGGGTGGCCAGCGAGGCGACGGCGGCGAGCCCCAAGGACTGCCCGGCGAACAGCGGCAAGACGGCGATGGCCGCGCCGACGGCGAGAATACCGAAACCGACGCGCAGGAAGTGGGCGGGACCAAGCGTCATGTCAGGCCTCCGGGCAAGTGAGGGGGCGGAACTCCGCGATCACGGCCGTGTACACATCACGCTTGAATGGCACAATCAGGGCAAGCACGTCGTCGATGGGGGCCCAACGCCAGGCGTCGAACTCGGGCTCGTGGTCGGTCGGCGCGATGTCGATCTCGCAGTCGTCGCCAGTAAAGCGGATCGCGAACCACTTCTGCGTCTGCCCGCGATAGCGCCCGCCCCAGACCTTGCCGATCAGATGGGTGGGTAGATCATAGGGGTACCAGGTGCGGCTTTCGCCGATGATGTGCCCCGACCGCATGCCTGTCTCCTCGGCAAGCTCGCGCATCGCGGCCTCGGCCGGCGCCTCGCCCTCGTCGATGCCGCCCTGCGGCATCTGCCAGCGGCCGGCGGGCGGGTCCTTGAACGTTCCGAAGCGCCGCCCGACCCACACGAGGCCTTGCGCGTTGATCACCATCAGCCCGACGCAGGGGCGAAGGGGAAGCTTCGAGGCGTCCATGGGTGTCTCCGCAGCTGCGAGCCCGTGCCTATGCCGATGCGCGCGCTCGAGCCAACGGACGATACCACATGTCTACTGCCGACGTGCCGGGGACATGGCCGCCTCGCGTCGCCGCGGGTGACCCGTAGGATACGTCGCGTCGAGCGTGGGCCGCCAGACGAACGCTCACGCGCGCCTCCTTGCGTGCCCCAACTTACAGCCGCTTCGACAGCCATACCTGTGCGTGGCCGGGCGGCAAATCAGTGATGCGGCCAAAGGCGGTGAAGCCGTGGCGCTCGTAAAAGCCCGGCGCCTGGAACGAGTAGGAGAAGAGATAGACACCGATGCATTCGCGAGTGCGGGCCAAGTCCTCGACGGCGGCCAGAAGGCGCGCACCCTCGCCGCTGCGGCGGGCTTCCGGTACCAGGGCGAGAACATCGACGTAGCACCACCGATGCGCCGTCCAACCGACGGCCCCGCCGACGACGACCGCACACACATCGCGGACGACGAGGCAAAACGGCACGCGCGTGGTGGCGGGCGTGTGCAGGTTGTTGTGCGAGGCGAGAATGTCGGTGATGCGGCGGGCGTCGTCCGGCGAGGTCGGTGGTCCGATGATCAAAGTGCCTCCGCGACATGGTAGCAATCATCGAGAGTTGCTCGAGTATCGACTATATCAGCCTGTGGTGCTCTTCAACAGACGCCGTCACCCGACGTAGAGCTGTCGCACGATTCCTTAGCACGCTTCCGCCGCCGATGCTCACGCGACCGCCTCGTGGTTGCCGGTCCGTGCCGAAGTGCAGTACCCCTGCGCCTCAACGCATGAGCGACTTGGCTTGCGTCGCCAGCCCGGCCCGGCCATAGCTCGTCGCATCGTTCACGCGCGAGAGATTGCATGCCCACCGACACCAACCTCAAGGTCAATGGTCCCCGCCTCTGGGACAGTCTCATGGAGATGGCCCGGATCGGCGACACCCCTAAGGGCGGCGTCAACCGGCTGACGTTGACCGATCTCGACCGCCAGAGCCGTGACCTGTTCGTTTCCTGGTGCAAGAAGGCTGGCTGCACCGTGACGGTCGACCAGATCGGCTCGCTGTTCGCGCGGCGAGCGGGCACCGACCCGAGCCTGGCCCCGGTGATGATCGGCAGCCATCTCGACACGCAGCCCACGGGCGGCAAATTCGACGGCGCGCTCGGCGTCATGGCCGCGCTCGAGGTGGTGCGCACCTTGAACGATCTCGACATCAAGACCAGGCACCCGGTCGAGATCTGCATGTGGACCAACGAGGAGGGCTCGCGGTTCGCCCCCGCCATGACCGCGTCCGGCGTGTTCGCCGGCGTGTTGAAGCTCGACGACGCGCTGAAGATCCGCGACGTCGACGGCAACGAGATCGGCAAGGAGTTGAACCGCATCGGCTATGCCGGCACCGAGCCGGTGGGCGGGCGCCCCGTCCGCGCGCTGTTCGAGGTGCACATCGAGCAGGGGCCGATCCTCGAGGAGGACGGCATCGACATCGGCATCGTCACCGCGGCGAACGGGCAGAAATGGTACGAGATCACCCTCACGGGCGTCGAGAGCCACGCGGGTCCGACGCCGATGAACCGGCGCAAGGATGCGCTCGTCGGCGCCGCGCGCATCGTCGAACTCGTCAACCAGATCGGCCACGCGCACGACCCGGCCGCCTGCGCCACCTGCGGCATGATCCAATCCTATCCCAACTCGCGCAACGTCATCCCGGGCCGCGTGTTCCTGACCATCGACTTCCGCCACCCGGACGGCGCGCGGCTGCTGGCGATGGACAAGGCGCTGCGTGCGGGTATCCAGGAGATCGTGAACCGCACCGGGCTCACCTACGAGATGAAGCTCGTCGCCGATTTTCCGCCCCAACCGTTCGATCCTGTCTGCGTCGCAGCGGTGGCGAAGGCGGCCAAGCGGCTCGGTTACTCGACGCGCGAGATCACCTCGGGCGCTGGCCACGACGCCGTCTACATGGCGCGCATCTGCCCGGCGGCGATGATCTTCACGCCCTGCATCGACGGCATCAGCCACAACGAGGCCGAAGACATGAAGCCCGAATGGGCGACGGCTGGCGCCGACGTGCTGCTGCAGGCGGTGCTCGAGGTGGCCGAGGTGGTGACGTGAGCGTGAGTGCTGGCGCGGCGCTCAGATGAAATGGCTGCCGCCGTTGACCTCGATGGTCTGGCCGGTCGTGTAGCCGCCGTCGGGACGACACAGCATGGTGATGACGTGGGCGATCTCCTCGGGCCGCCCCTCGCGCCCGACCGGCACGCCGGTGACGCCGCCGGTCGAACCGCGCGAGCCTGCCGCGCCGCCGCGCACGGTATCGATGATGCCCGGCGATACCACATTGGCCGTGATGCCATACGGGCCGTACTCGCTGGCGATGGCACGCGTCATGCCGATCATGCCGGCCTTGGCGGCGCCGACGTGGGCGCGGCCGGGCGTGCCCTTGAACATCGAGATGCCGCCGAGCGAGACGATGCGGCCCCACTTCTGCGCCATCATGTGCGGAACCGCCTGGCGTGTCGTCAGGAAGGCACAGTCGAGGCTCGAGCCCAGCACCTCGCGCCACTCGGCGAGCGTCAGCTCATGGAACGGCGTGTTGCGCCGGATCGCGGCATTGTTGACGAGGATGTCGAGGCGGCCATACCGCGCCACCGTCGCATCGACGAGCGCCTTGGCGCCGGCCTCGGTCGACAGATCCGCGAGCACACTTTCGGCGGCAATGCCTTCGGCCGCAAGCAGTCGATTCGTCTCCTCGACGCCGTCGCGATCGCTCTTGGCGTGCACCATGATGCGCGCGCCCTCGCGGCCGAGCATCAGCGCGGTGGCGCGCCCGATATTGCGTGCCGAGCCGGTGACGATGGCGACGCGGCCGTCGAGTGAGGGCATGGGAGCCTCGAGAGTTCGGTCAAGAGTGAACAGTCCATAGACCAGACCGGCCTCGATTGACCATTCAAGATCGACAGGGCCGAACGCGCCTCAAGGCGTGGGAGCAGGCGCCTGGGGCGATGCAGGTGCGGGGGGCTCGAGCAGCCGATCGACCTCGTTGACGAGATCCTTCAGGTGGAACGGCTTGGAGAGAACCCGCGCGTCCTTGGGCGGATTGGCATCGCTGTTCAGCGTCACCGCGGCAAAGCCGGTGATGAACATGATCTTGATCTCGGGGTCGATCGAGGCGGCGTGGCGGGCGAGCTCGATGCCGTCCATGCGTGGCATCACGATGTCGGTCAGCAGCAACGTGAACGGCTCCTGCTTCAGTTTCAGAAGCGCATCAAGGCCGTTGTCGGTGGGTACGACCTCGTACCCGGCCCGCTCCAGCGCGCGCGCCAGGAACACCCGCATCGAGTCGTCGTCCTCCGCGAGCAGGATGCGCTTTAGTGATACGACCGACGGCTTAGCCGACATGCGGTGACCCTCGTGCACAATGGGACGGGCCGATGCCCTCCCGAGCGCCATGCAATTCTGTCGCCAGACCTTGGCGCAAGTTTGGTAAACGAAGAGTGAACTGCGGGGCGGCGTACTTTAGGGACATCGCGCCGCCGTCGACAAGGGGTGTGATCGAGTGGCTGCAACGATGGGGCGCAATGGACGGGGCGCGAAAACGGCTTTAGCGTCCTGTCCGGACATGGGGCGGCGTTGATCCTTCACGCCGCAACCGAGGGAGGCCCTGATGAAATTCGGCATCTTCTACGAGTTGCAACTGCCGCGCCCCTGGGAGGTGCACAGCGAGCTGGAGCTGTTCCACAACGCACTCGATCAGGTCGAGCTTGCCGATAAGCTGCGCTACGACACCGCCTGGATGGTCGAGCACCACTTCCTCGAGGAGTACAGCCACGCTTCCTCGCCATCGGTGTTCCTGGGCGCGGCCAGCCAGCGCACGAAGAACATCCGCCTCGCGCACGGCATCTTCCAACTGACCACGAACCACCCAGCAAAGGTCGCCGCCCACGTCGCCAACCTCGATCTCGTCTCGCGCGGCCGCGTTGAGTTCGGCATGGGCGAAAGCGCGTCGTCGACCGAGCTCGATCCGTTCGACGTCAAGTTCGAAGACAAGCGCGCCATGTGGGAGGACGCGGTCCGCTGCCTGATCCCGATGTTCAAGGATCAGCCGTGGGAATACGACGGCAAGTATTTCAAGTTTCCCTGGCGCAACGTGGTGCCCAAGCCGATCCAGAAGCCGCATCCCCCGCTGTGGGTCGCCTGCTCGCAGCTCGACACCATCGAGTATGCCGGCACGCGCGGCATGGGCGCGCTCGGCTTCCAGTTCGTGTCGGCGGACGCGGCCAACGCCTGGGTGCATGCCTATTACAATGCCGTCACCAAGAAGCTCGACAAGCTCACCGACTACATGATCAATCCCAACATCGCGCTCGTCTCCTACTTCATGTGCGCGAAGACGGACGAGGAGGCACGCCGACGCGCGGAAGGCCTGACCTTCTTCCAGTTCGCGCTGCGCTTCTACGGCGCTTCCGCCAACCGCGAGCGTCCCCGCGCGGGCACCGTCGACGTCTGGCAGAAATTCACCGAGTGGAAGAACGCTAATCCCGATCTCGTGCAGGCGGCCTTGCGCGGCGGCCTCGTCGGCTCGCCCGATACCATCCGCAAAAAGCTACGGAAATTTCAGTCGAGCCATGCCGACCAGATCATCCTGCTCAATCAGGCCGGCAAGAACAGCCACGAGCACATCTGCGAGAGCCTGGAGCTGTTCGCCCGGGAGGTGATGCCCGAGTTCCACGCGGCAGAGCCCGCGCACCAGGACTGGAAACGGCGGGTGCTGGCCGGCGAGATTGAGCTCGACGCGCTCGATACGACGCCGCACAAGGACCGCTATGGCAAGACGCTGGAGAACGTCGGGCCGACACCAGCCAAGCAGCAGGCGGCGGAGTAGGGATCGTTTTCCTTGCGCCTTCAGATGCCCACAAGCATCCGGCGCGCTCCCTTGCGCCTTCAGATGCCCACGAGCATCCGGCGCGCTCCCTTGCGCTTTCAGATATGCCCGCAAGCATCCGGCGCGGCGGCCAGCTTTCCGCAGGGTTGTCGCCGCGCCCGCTAAAACGGGTTCCAGGTCGGGCGCGGCGTGAAGCGGATGTAGCCGATGCTGGCGCCCAGCCGCAGCCCGATGCCGGAGCGGATCGGGGCCAGCACGACGCGGCCGTCGGTCACGAAGGTCAGCCCGACACCGCCGACGAGGTAGGCTGAACCCTCGACGCCCGAGAAACCCGCGAAGATGTCGAGTTCGTCGCGCAAGTTGTAGACGAGGAAGATCACTTTCGCGCCCGACGCGCCGAAGTCGTAGCCGATCGAGGGTCCGTGCCAGTAGACCTCGCGCGAGCGGCCGCCGCGCGTGAACAGGGTGCCCTTGCCGTAGCGCACGCCAGCAATGAACGCACCGCCGCCTTCGCTGCCGAGCACGTAGCCGGTCGGGCGACCGGCCTGCGCGAAGGCGTACTCGATGACGCCGCCAAGCCCCGACGAGATGGTGCCGAAGAAGCCGCTCGAGGCTTCGCGGATCTCGTCGACGGAGAACCCCTCCTGGCTCGGCGCCGGCATCGGCAGCCGCACGACCGGTGGAGGTGGCGCGGGCTGCGGCGAAGCCGGCGGCGGCGCGGTCTCGCGCGTGGTGGTGGTCCAGCCGGCGGCCGGTGTCTTCGGTGCGGGCGGGGCCGACGGTTGCGCGGGTGGCTGGGCCTTGGCGACGGGTGGCGCGGGCGCCGGCTTGGCAGTGGCAGCCGGCGACGCTTCGGCCACGGGCTTCGCCTTCTCGCGGGCGAGTTGGTCGAGGCGCGCCAAAACGTGCTCGGTCTTCGCTTTCACCGTCGCCTTCAGCTCGATGGCGGCAGCTTCGAGGTCGGCCAAGCGCGCGCAGTCCGCCGCCGCGCCCTGTGAATCCGCGAGCTTGTCCAGCCGTGCGAGCAGCTCCGCCGATTTCCCGTCGAGAGTGTCCGCCCGCGCATCGCTGGCGAGCGCCATCGCCCGGTCGATGTAGTCCTCTTCGCTCCAGCCGTGAAGTTCCTTGAGGCGGCGGAAACCGGCGGCAAGGCGCGGCTGCTGCTCGGCGTGCAGCCCGCGCAAGGCCTGTCCCGTATTGTCGACGACCCGGCGCAGCGCCTCTTGCGTGCACGGCTCGGTCTGGGCCTCGGCCGGACTGGGGGCTGCGAGCATGGACGCTGCAAGCACCAGGGCGCCTGCAAGGGTGGCACCGCGTCGTCGGAGGGGACTCATCGAGCTGCGCATACCCATCACGTAGGCAGACCGGACCCGTCCGTCAAACTGGACAGCCACAATGTCTGGCAGCCGGATCTGGTAAAGTTCCGAGAGTTCTCTGATCGTTCGATTTCAGCAACCCGCCGCATCCACGGTTGCCGTCCAATTCTGTCTAATTATCAGCGGCATCCACGTCGAGTGCCGCCCCCGGCAGGTCAGTGATGAAGCAGGTCAGTACATCTCCACCTTCGGCATCGGTTGGACCGACGAAGCCGCCACAGATCAACGTGCGGATGCTCAGGACTTGCAATGCCCCGATCCTGGCGAGCTTGTCGCACCCGCGCCGGACACATCCACGGCATGCACGCGGAGCCCACCTGTGCAGCTTGTGCATGCCGCGAGCGCCAGGGCCCGCGCGCACATCTCCACAACTGGCCCCTTGCGGTTTACCCCGGACGCGCCTATGCAGAGCCCGTCTGCTTCGCTCTAACGGCGAGGCAGTGCATCCCATGGCAGGGGCCGTAGCTCAGTTGGGAGAGCGCGTGAATGGCATTCACGAGGTCGACGGTTCGATCCCGTTCGGCTCCACCAATCAAGTAGCCGATGAGATCGAGAATTTATTGCGTTCAGCGGCGCAAACTCAGCCTGCGTCTCGACCAGTCTCTCGACACAGACACGCGACATGAGCCGCACCGACAGCTCGACTGACGCCGACACCCACCGGCTCGACACGCTGGCCACCGTGCGCGATTGGTTGCGCTATGCGGTGAGCCGGTTCACAGCAATAGGTCTCGTCTACGGACACGGCACGGCAACGCCGCTCGACGAGGCGGCCTTCCTGATCCTCGAGACGCTGCGGCTGCCCGTCGATGAGTTCGAGCCCTGGCTCGATGCGCGCCTCCTGCTGGACGAGCGGCGCGCGCTCGCGGCGATCATCGACGCGCGCATCTCCACGCGAAAGCCGGCGCCCTATCTGACGCAGTCGGCCTACATCAGAGGACACCGGTTCTTCGTGGACGAGCAGGTGATTGTGCCGCGGTCGTTCCTGGGCGAGCTGTTATGTGACGACGGCCTCGACTCAGCACTCGCTGAACCGGCGGCTGTGCGGCGCATTCTCGACCTGTGCACCGGCGGCGGCTCGCTTGCGATCCTTGCGGCGATGGCCTTTCCCGACGCGACGATGGTGGCCGCGGACATTTCGCCGGGCGCACTCGCGGTGGCGTGGCGCAACGTCACCGACTACGGCCTCGGCGAGCGCATGAGGCTCGTGCGCTCCGACCTCTTCGAGGCCTTGGGCAATGAGACGTTCGACCTGATCCTCTCGAACCCGCCGTATGTGACGGCTGCTGCCGTCGCCGCGTTCCCACCCGAGTACAAGGCCGAGCCCGAGCTTGCGCACTTGGGCGGCGTCGACGGCATGGATCTTGTGCGCCGCATTCTCGCCGACGCGCCGCGGCATCTCGCGGCGAATGGCTCCCTCGTCGTCGAGATCGGACAAGGGAGAGCAACGCTCGAAGCCGCGTATCCCGATCTGCCGTTCCTCTGGCTTGCAACAGAGGGGTCGGACGGTGAGGTGTTCGCGCTGCCAGCCGCCGTTCTGCCCGGAAAGCCCGCGCGACGCAAACCGCGCCGTTAGCCGCGACGCCTTTGGATGATAAAACGCTGGTTCGCCAAACACTCGCACTGGCACATGCACGTCACGTCGACATTGCCGTCATGGATCAATCAGGTCGAGCGCTTCTTCGCACTGCTCGCCGACAAGCTGATCGGGCGTAGTGTACACGTCGGTCAAAGCTCATGAACCGGTCAAAGTGCTCATCGCCGGCATCATGAGCTATGTCGCCAAATCGGCCGACGACGGCACGCCGTCCTCCCCATTCTGCACGACGAGACTGGCGCTCCAACCTACGATCTGGCCCGCGCTTTGCACACGTGAAGCGAACGGGAGCCGCAGGTAAACCGATTGGCCCCCATCGATTGACGGGAGTGCGAAAATGGGACGCTTCTTTCTCGGCGTGCTGCTGGCCTTCGCTGGATACGTCCTCTTCACCCATCACACTTGGGACTTCGTCCGTCTCGAGGATCAGCTACTCTGGGCAGCCCTCTTGCCGGGTGCCTACATCCTCGGCATAGCGCTTCTCAAGAACTGACCGCTGCGCCGCGCCAGCCCTTTGCCGATGGACCGATCCCAAAAATGGTTGGCTTTCTCGAACCTGTGAGTGCGAGCATCTGTGCTTGCTTCTTCCAGTCGTCAGCGGAAGCCGATGCCGTAATCAAATGGGCCTTGGTCGCATCGAGTTCACCCTGTTTCTGGGCGCGGGCCTAGGCAGGCCGCCCGACGCCGAGCGCGGCCACCCAATCCCAGGGCAAGCGTGCGTAGTGGAGAACGCGGCGCTATCCTGCTAGATTCGGCAGAGTTCGAAACAACACATGAGACCGGACCGAGACCCGCATGACTGCTTCCTCACGACAGCCCGTCGTCGGCGTGATCGGCGGCATGGGGCCTGAGGCCACCATCGATCTGATGCGGCGCGTTCTCCTCGCCACTCCGGCCGAGGACGACATCGACCATATCCGCATGATCGTCGACAACAACGCGAAGGTGCCGTCGCGCATGAAGGCGCTGATCGAGAAGACCGGAGAGGATCCGACCCCGGTGCTGCAGCAGATGGCACGCGGCCTCGAGACGGCGGGCGCGGATTTTCTGGTCATCCCCTGCAACACCGCGCATGTCTACCTGGAGCCGGTCCGCGATGCGGTGAAGGTTCCTGTCGCCGACATGATCGGGTTGTCGATTGCCCGCATTCAACGCGATCTTGGCCGCGACGCCCGGATCGGTCTGCTCGCCTCGCCGGCCGTGAGGTTGACAGGCCTGTTCGAGCGACGCTGCCGGGACGCAGGCATCGAGGTGCTGTGGCCGGACGGCGCGCACGATGCAGCGGTGCTGGCCGCGATCCGGGCCGTCAAGTCGGGCGGACTGAGTGAGCCGCAACTGCAGGGCTACCGCGCGGCGGCGCGCAGCCTTGCGGTCAAGGGGGCCGGGCTCTTGGTGATCGCCTGCACCGAGCTGTCCGTCATCGGCGGCCTCGAGGGTCTGGGCGCACCGAGCCTCGACACACTCGACGTGCTGGTCGACGATATCCTGGTCCGCTGCGGCGTAGTACCAAAGGTGGCGCGGAAAGCTGCTGCCGAGTAGGCGTCGGGTAGAAGGCCGCCTGCACTTCGGCCGAGACCCGACGAGATACGGCACTGGGCTGTCGGGTCTCGCAAGAGCAGGGGCTCTACCCGACCTACGGCCGTGTAACAGGGGCAAAAGGCCGGGCGGGGATTGATTGCCGTCGGGGATTGAACTGAACCGCTACCGCGGAGGGTGCTCGCGGTGAGCTGGGTGCGTCCTGTCTGGCAGGATCGTGGGTGCTCAAGCCTACGAACCCGAGCCAGGAAGCACCCCATGGTCAAGCGTAACGCAACTCGCCCGATCACGCCACTGCGGCAGCGGATGATCGAGGACATGACGATCCGCAATCTGTCGCAGACGACACAGCGGTCCTACATCCACGCCGTGAAGTCTTTCACGAAGCACTTCGGCCGCTCGCCGGATCAGGCCACCCACGAAGATGTCCGCGGTTATCAGCTGCATCTGGTGCGCAAGGGCGTCGCTTGGGCAAGCCTGAACCAAGCCGTATCGGGTCTGCGTTTCTTTTTCGGCATCACGCTCGGGCGCGCCGAGCTGCCCGTGCGCATTCCCTATGCGCGCAGGGCCAAGACGCTGCCCGTCGTGCTCGCAGCCGACACGGTCGGGCGCCTGCTGGAGGCCGTTGAGGACCTGACTTGTCGCGTCGCGCTGGCGACCGCCTATGCGACGGGCATGCGCACCAGTGAGGTGGTGTCGATCCGCATCGAGCATATCGAGACCGAGCGCAAGTTGATCCGCGTCGCCTGTGGCAAGGGCGCGAAGGATCGCTATGTGCCGCTGTCGCCGGGGTTGCTGGCGTTGTTGCGTGCGTACTGGAAGGTGGTGCGGACGAGGTCGTTCCTGTTTGCGGACGGGACGGGGCCGCTGGTCGCCGCGACGCTCAACATCGCGATCAAAGACGCCGCAACGAAGATCGGCGTCGCCGACGTCATCAGCGTAAAGACACTCCGGCATTGTTTCGCGACGCATCTGCTGGAGCAAGGCACCGATATTCGCGTGATCCAGATGCTGCTCGGACACGCTCAACTGACCACGACCGCGCGCTACACGAAGGTGTCGAACACGCTGATCGCAGCCACCCCGAGCCCGCTCGACCGGCTCGGCCTGACGCGGCTCGGGCCGTCGTAACGCGCGTCCCGTGTCACGCCCGAGCCTTGAGGTGGCGGACGTGTTCCGCCGCCACGGTGACGCTTATCGTTCCGCACACCCGATCGACCGATCCGCCGCGCGCGTGATGGGCGCGATCACGGCGTGCCGCACGGCCGCCCTCGGCGGCCACGTCGAACGTTGCGAGAGCGCGGCGTGCGGCTTCACGCGCGTCGCCTACAATAGCTGTCGCAACCGGCACTGCCCGAAGTGTCAGTCGGGCGCCGCACGCGACTGGCTCGACGAGCGAGCCGCCGACCTGCTGCCCGTCGAGTACTTCCATGTCGTGTTCACGTTGCCTCCAGCCGTCGCGGCCATCGCCAAGCAGAACAAGGCCGTGGTCTACGCGCTGCTGTTTGAGGCGGCGTCGGAGACGCTGAAGGTCATCGCATCAGATCCGCGCCACCTCGGCGCCGAGATCGGCATGACCATGGTGTTGCATACCTGGGGACAGACGCTCACGTACCATCCGCATGTGCACGTCATCGTGCCCGGCGGTGGATTGTCGCCCGACGGCGGCACCTGGATAGCCTGCCGTCCCGGCTTCTTTCTGCCCATCAAGGTTCTGCAACGGTTTTATCGCCGCCTGTTCCTCGCAAAGCTCGCGGCTGCACATTCGGCGGGCCGCCTGCAGTTCTTCGGCGCTCTCGCATCGCTCAGTGATGCGCGCATCTTCGCGCGTCATCTCGCGCCCACGCGCCGCATCGACTGGATCGTCTACGCCAAGAAGCCGTTCGCCGGCCCCGAACAGGTGCTGCGCTATCTGGCGCGCTACACGCATCGCATCGCCATCTCGAACCGCCGCCTCGAAGCCCTCGACGACACGAGCGTCGGCTTCACCTGGAAGGACTATCGCGACGGCGGCACACAAAAGCGCATGACGCTCGATGCGCACGAGTTCATCCGCCGTTTTCTGCTGCACGTGCTGCCCGACCGCTTTCAGCGCATCCGGCATTGCGGCTTCCTCGCCAACAGCCATCGCAAGGCGAAGCTCGCGCTGATCCGACGCCTGCTCGATGTCGCTCCACCGGAGCCGATCGCCACTGACACGCCGCCCGATGAACCAACGGGCGCGGCATCAGACACCACACCGCCCTGCCCCTGTTGCGGCGGGCGCATGCGCATCATCGAGGTCTTGGCCGATCCGCGCCGTCGCAGATTGAGGTTCGACAGCTCATGACGATGCAGACGAGACCGTCAGGTTTGTGCGTCGCCTCAGCGCGGCAACGGCCGCGCTCGTGCTGTCATCGGCCGCTCACGAATGGACCCCCGGTCACCAACGTCATGATGGCCGCCACGACCACGAAATGCGACCCTGCCAACATGCTCGCGCGCATCCCAATGCATCCGGTCCGTACGCTGCCATCCGGGCCGGCGCATCAATCGCCATAGCTGCACGAGCCTCGTGCCCCGCGGTTCAGTTCAATCAGGTTTCTGCGAGGCCGCCGACGGAGCCAGACGCACGCGCATCCATGGCGGCCTCGCAGAAACCTTCAGATTCACACGCGGCTCGAACTGTGCGAGTCGCTGTCGCCTCGGCTAACCTTCTGCGGACGGCGCAGTTGCCTCCGCGAGCCGTCGGTGTCTAGCTCGCTGATAACATGCATGGGTGATGGCGATGTCGA
>JANOJW010000645.1:0-2106 GCA_031418955.1 Hyphomicrobiales bacterium
CATGGCGATGATGTCCTTGATGACCTGGAAGTCAGCCCCGACGCCGGCGTACTGCAGCGTGTGGTAGCCCTCGGCGATGCCCCAGCCGCCAGCGGCGAGGATGTCGGCCTCGGACCCGGCCCACACGAAGCCGACGACCTTCGACAGCGGGAAGCCCTTGCTCTTGAACTCCTTGATGGAGACCGACGGCCCGCGCCCGAACAGGTGCGAGATTACAAAATCCGGCTTGAAGCGGCCGGTGATGTCGAGGATCTGCGCGCCCATCTCGATGGCCGGCGACGGCACACCGAACGTGCGCAACTCGAAGCCTTCGATCTTGGCGATGTCCTCGAGCACGCCGATCGGCTCCTTGCCGGCCGGATTGTCGAAAAAGATGTAGGCGATCTTCTTACCCTTGAGGTCGCCGCCGAGCTGCGCCTTGACGAACTGCACGGCGACGGCGCCCTGCGACCAGTAGGTGGCAGCGGCCGGGAATATGTAGGGATAGCGCCGGCCGTCGGCCGCTGCCGCCGAGCCGAAGCCAGGCGACGTCGCCGCCATCTTGTCTTCCTCGAGCTTCTTGGCCAGCGCCGCGATCTGCGGCGTGCCGTAGACCGAGTGGAAGATCGCGCCTTCCTTCTTGAAGCGCTCGTGCGCTTCCATGGCCGGCGGCACCTTGTACTCGTGGTCGATTTCGATGACCTTGATCTTGAAGCCCTCGACGCCGCCCTTGCTGTTCACCAGCGCGATATAGTCGTGGTAGGCGGGGCAGAGCGTGGTGCCGACGATCTGCGTCGGTCCCGTACGATCGCACTGCATGCCGATCACGAGTTCCTTGTCACCTTGGGCGACGGCGCCCGTGGTGAGGAGACCGGCAAGAACGCCAGTTGCTCCCAGTGCCTTCAGACTCGACTTCCACATCGGGTACCTCCTGTTCTGTTCCCAGTGGTTCACTGCGTGCACGTCTGATCCTGAACTCAGTACGAGAAGGGCCAGACGCGGAAATAATTGCGAATGTTGCGCCAGAGGCGGGCGAGGCCTTCGGGCTCGACGACGAGGAAGAAAATTATCAGCGCGCCGAACAGCACCAGTCGCATGCTGGCGGCAACGGCCGAGAGAGCAGCGGTGTCCCAGATATAGCCGCCAAAGGTCGTCACCACCTCGCGGATGACGATCGGCAGCAAGGTCACGAAGATGGCGCCAAGGATGGTGCCGAGCACCGAACCCAGACCGCCGATAATGATCATGGCCAGGTAGTCGATCGACACGACGATCTGGAACGCTTCGTAGTTGGCGATCGAGTAGTAGTAGGTATAGAGCACCCCGCACACGCCCGCGTAGAACGACGAAATCGCGAACGCCAGTAGCTTGTAGCGGAAGATGTTGATGCCGATGATCTCCGCCGCGATGTCCTGGTCACGGATCGCCACGAAGGCTCGACCGATGCGGCTCCTGACGAGGTTCATGGTGGCAATGATGGCGAGCACCGCGAAGAACAGCGTGAAGTAGTAGAGCTGTGTCGAGCTCTTCAGGGAGACGCCGAACAGCGACGGCCGCGGCACTTCGATCGAGGCGGACGCACCTCCCGAGATCGCCGGCGTATGATTGATGATCCACTCGATGATCAGCTGGCTCGCGAGCGTGGCGATGGCGAGGTAGGTGCCCTTGATGCGCAGCGATGGAATGCCGACGATGGTGCCGATGAAAGCGGCCATCAGGCCGCCGGCGGGCAACGTCACCCAGAACGGCATGCCGAGCTTCACGGCGAGGTTGGCCGCCGTGTAGGCCCCGACCGACATGAAGGCGGCGTGCCCGATCGAGATCTGGCCGGTCCAGCCGACCAGGATGTTCAAGCCGAGCGCACCGACGACGGCGATGAACACCTGAATGAAGACCGACAGATAATACTCGTGCATCATCAGCGGGATCAGCGCCACGAACAGCAGCAGGAAGAAGCCGGCTGCCCACTTGGCGAGCGGCAGCGGGAACAGCGCCATGTCGTTGGCGTAGGTCGTCTTGTAGTTTCCGGCTTCGCGATGAAACACGTGACGCTCCGCTGTGAGGGAGTAGGGAGTAGCGAATAGGGAGTGGAAAGGTCGCGATTGCCTACTCGCTACTCCCTACTCC
>JANOJW010000646.1:0-10359 GCA_031418955.1 Hyphomicrobiales bacterium
AATCGAGCGAAAGCATTGCGCCTCGACCGAGCCTGTGGACCTCCACTGGTGAGCTTTGATGCGCTATGGTCCAGCGGATGAGCCCGTTCTGGTCGATGAAGCTGTGCCGGTTGATGATGATGCCGCTGAGGCGCTCGCCGCGTGCCTCGAGTGTGCGGCCGCGCTCGTCGACAGCCTCGATCACGATCGATGTCACCCAGCCGTTGCGCGGGCAGCGCTCGACCCGACGCGAGCCTGAGACGAGGTCGGCGATCCCGCCGTCGCGGATCATGAAGCCGTAGGCGACGCGCTCGATGCCACCCTCCCATCGCGTCACCGCGAGGAAGGCGTCGCGCGGCGACGCGATCCCCGTCACATACGCGTTCTTGCTCGGCCGGTGCTCGGCGCGCGGGCCCCAGCTCCTGTCGCGCATCGAGAGGCAATCGATCGCGATCCGCTCGCCGTGCAGCGTGATCTCGCCGGTGACACGGCCGAACTGGTCGAAGTGGCTCGCCGCGTTGAACACAGAGCCCGGCCGGCGCAGAGGTCTGGGCGCCATCACCGCCTCGAACGTCAGATCGAGCGCGACGCGGCCCTCGTCATGATATCCGAGCTGATACTTGGAGAGCGGCGCGAGGCGCTTGATCGCCACGCCGGTCGGCAGCGCGATGTCGGTGAGATCGGCGCCGTCGGGCAGGCGGAGTGCGGTGTAGTTCGTCGAGTAGAGCACCTCCCACGGCAGGTGTGCGGTATCGTCCCAGATCCAGCAACCGCCAGCGACCGTGCCGATGTTGGGACGCACCATGGTGTAGAGCCAGCCACCGAGCCGGCGCTCGGGATCGGCGAACGAGAACCACGCCGTCTCCGTCTCCCACCAGCGGTCGGAGAGCATGTCGAAGTGGAAGCGGTCGTCGGCTTCGGTGAAGAGAGGGGCCTCGGTGAAGGGGGACGCGGTCATGGGCTTGCCTCGTGTCAGGGAAGGTCGGGGAACGTGCGCCCGGCGATGCCGCCGCTGGAGGCTGCCGCGAGCTGGGCAGCGCGCTGGACGATGCCGCCGAACGCAGCGAGGACAGTCGGAAACGGGATGCGGCCGGCCACGAGTTCCTCGACCAGCGCGGTCTCGCCGGCCTCGACGGTTTCCGGCCGGCGTCCGAGCGCGGCGGTAAGCGAGTCGAGATCGGCGGCCTCGACCGCGGGGCCCAGCCGGTCGATGGCCGCGAGATACTTGAGGACCTTGGCGGCGTTCTTGGCGGCGGCGACGACGACGGGATCCTCGCTGCGTTCGGCGACCTTTCTGCGCAGGTCGTCGATAACGCCGTCATAGAGCGCGCCGCGCGGGCTCGCCGGCTGCTCGATTAGCTTAGGCGCGGGCAGCGCCACGCTCGTTGCAGTGGCGAGCGCATCGACGAGGAGGCGCCGGTTGAGGCCGCGCGAAACGATGGAGTTGCCGGGCTCGCCGGTGACATTGCGGTGGCGCAGGATGACGATGCGCGTCGAGACCAGCACGCGGTGATAGAGCACGCGGGCGCGATCGATGGGGCGGCCCATCAGACGCTCATACTCGGCGAGACGCTCGGCGAATCCCGGCACCGGCTCCATCACGCAGCGCATGGAGAACCAGGCGATGTCCTCCATGGGATCGCCGAGGTGCGCGAGCTCCCAGTCGAGCAAGGCCGTCATGCGCCCGCCCTCGAACAGGAAGTTGCCGGGTCCCGCATCGCCGTGTGCGAGAACCGCCGGCTCGGCCGGCTGCGGCAGGTTCGCCTCGAGCCAGCCGAGCGCCAGATCGATCAGTGCATCGCGCCGCCCGCTCTCCTCGTACATGGCGCGCCACACCGCGATCTCGTGCGCGACGCACGTTGCGATGGAACTCGTCGCGTCGAGCCCATCCAGTGACAGGCCGGTGATGTCGAGCTTGTGCAACGCCGCGATCGCGCGGACGAAGTCCTGCACCACCGTGACGCGGTGCTCGGGATCATCGAGCCGGCGCATCTCGGCGCGGCCGGCGACGCGCTCAGAGAGAATGGTGTGGCCATCAGGGTGCACAGCGACGAGCCGGGGCGCTGGAATGCCGCGACCGTCGATCGCCCGATAGATCAGCGCCTCGCGGGCGAGCGTGTAGGGTTCGGCGGAGGGCGGGCGCGGCATCTGATGGCGCAGATAGAGCGGCCGCACCGTGCCGTCCCCCATCTCGACGTCGAGTGCCCACGAGCGATAGCGGTTGCCGCCGGTGACGAGACGTGCCGTTCCGACGCGGCCGCCCGCGACCGAGCCGGCCCACGCCAAAAGCGCCTCGAGCGGAGGCTCCGCGGCGGGAGGCGGCACCGCTGCCGTCGCCACAAGGCGCGTACTTGCAAGGGCCTTCTCGTCGCGTGCTTGCCATTGCGGCATGGGCAAGGACTCCTGAGCACATTCAGGACCAACCCGATGCTCACGCAAATGATTAGACCAAACTCAGGACTGCTGTCGAGAGTTTGGCGCGGCGCCGTTTCAGGCCCACATGCAGCGAGGTCTGCAGCACGCGCTGATCGCCGCCTTGGAAACCACGATGCCGGACAGCAGCTCGAGGCGGTCCTTCGGATCGCCTTGCAATCCTCAGCGCCCTTCGCGCCACCAAGCGAGCGTGATGAAGGCGAGCAGGGCTGCGAGCGCCAACAGACCCGTGAACATCGGGGTCAGCGTGACGCCGCGGGTGACATGGGCCTCGCGGTCCTTGAGGCCGAGCCAGCCGGAGCCCGACAGCACGCGCGCATTCGCCAGCATCGAGACGCGCGGCACGTCGACCGAGTCGCCCGCGACCGATGACAGCAGGCCGCCGCCGCGCGTCCAGTAGACGCCGCCGCCGGTCGCCTCGGCCAGCGGCTTCATCTTCTGGTCGGTGGCGGTGACCTCGTTCATCTCGCGCGCGTCCTCGAGCCCGAGGTGGGCAACGGCGGTCAGATCGCCGGTCGTGGCCTTGGTCTGCAGCTTGTAGAGGCCGGGCGTCTTCACATCGATGGTGGTGCGCCACAGTCCGATGCCGGCGTTCTCGAGCTTCACGATCGAGTTGTCGCCGCCGGGTGCGGAGACAGTAACGTCGTTGACGCGCTCGTCCATAGTGCGGCGCTCGATGGTGAGCTTGAGGCCTTTGGCGGAGGCGACGAGGCGCTCCTCCTCGAGGTCGGGCTCCTTCATCAGCCAGTGCGCGGTGCGGCGCAAGAGGTCGGTGTGCGGGCCGCCGCCGTCGTAGCCGCGGGCCCAGAGCCATGCGTGGTCCGACAGCATCAGCGCGACGCGGCCCTTGCCGATGCGGTCGAGCACGAGCAGCGGCTTATCCTCGGCCCCCTGCATGACGGTGCGCCCGCGGGTGGGGCGCGCATCGACCTGACGGAACCAGCGGCCCCACGTCGCCTCCTTGCCGGGCTCGCCCGCGCCGGGCAGCCCCCGCGTGACGGGGTGCTTCAGCCCATCGCCCGCGACCTTGGCCCTGAACGGGGCCTCGATCACGCGAGTGGGCGCCGCCGGCAGCACCGAGCGCAGCGGCGTCTGCGTGTAGAGGCTCGTATCCTGTGCGGCGTAGTCGTCGCCGGCCGAGATCAGCAGCGCCCCGCCGTGCTGGTCCACGTAGCGGGCGATGTTGTCGTAGTAGAGGAGCGGCAGGATGCCCTTGTGCTGGTAGCGGTCGAAGATGATCAGGTCGAACTCCTTGATCTTCTCCGAGAACAGCTCGCGCGTCGGGAACGCGATCAGCGACAGTTGGTGGATCGGCGTGCCGTCCTGCTTCTGCGGCGGACGCAGGATCGTGAAATGCACGAGATCGACGGCGGCGTCCGACTTCAGGAGGTTGCGCCAGGTTCGCTCGCCGGCATGCGGCTCGCCCGACACGAGAAGCACGCGCAGGTTCTCGCGCACGCCTTCCGCCGCGACCACGATGCGGTTGTTCGCCGTAGTGAGCTCGCCGGGGATGGTCTCGAGCTCGATCTCGACGATGTTCATGCCCGAATGGGGGAAGTGCATCGGCGTCTTCACCGTGCGGTCGATGGTCGTGCGGATGGTCTCGTCGGGCTTGCCTTCGCGGCGGACCTTGAGCTGCACGCTGTCGGCGCCCGTCCGACGCCCGGTCTGGCGCACGGCGATCTCGATGTCGCGGCTCTGCCCGACGATGCCGAACTTCGGCGCCTTGAGGATCTCGATGCGGCGGTCGAACTCGTCGGGACGCCCTGTGAGCAGCGCATGCACGGGCGCATCGAAGCCAAGGCCAGCGGCACTTTTCGGGATGTCGTGCACCTGCCCGTCGGTGATCATGATGACGCCTGAGAGGCGGTCGGGCGGCACGTTGGCTAACGCGCGATTGAGATCGGCGAACAGGTTGGTGCCGGAGGGCCCATCACCGGTCGGGCGCGAGGAGGCGACCCACTTGATCTCGAGGTTCGGGATCTTCTGCAGCTTCGCCTCGAGGTCGGCGCGGATGGCGGCTGCCTGCTGCGGGCGGCCGGCGATGGTCTGGCTCGTCGATTCATCGATGACCACGATGGCGATGTTGGACAGGCTCTCGCGCTGCTCCTGGCGCAGCGTCGGGTTGGCGAGCGCGGCCATCAGCGCGACAAGTGAGAGCGCACGCAGCGTGGCGCCGCGCGTGCGCCGGAACAGCAGAGCGGCGACGAGCAGTGCCGCCACGACGATCGCGGCCCAGAACAGGGGCGTCGGGATCATCGGCGAGATATCGATCTTCCAGTTCATGCGCGCTCCGCGGGGGTCGGCAATCGGATGTCAGTGCCGCCAGTGACACTGGAATTCGAAGGAATTCGAACAGTCGACGAAGGATTTTCGATCAGACATGGGCGGGCTCGTACATCGCGTCGTACCAGAAGGCCTGCTTGTTCCTGAGCCACGTCTTGTTGCTGCGCGTTTCGAAGGCAACGAGCTGGCTCATGTCGATCCGATAGCGATGAAACAGAGCGATCAGTTCGCGTAGCTGGGTATCGTCGAGCTTGCTCGATTTCACCTCGATGAGGATGGTGTCGCCGGCGCCAAGAGCCGTCGCAAAATCATTCAACTTCTCGAGCCAATGGAAGAAAGCGGCCTCGTCCTCCTGTGAGAGGAACACGACCTGCTCGCCTCGAAGCGTGACGCCTGTCTTGCCAGTCATCTCAACCTACCGCCTGGATACACGTTGATATGGGTGCCATCGGGTCGTTGAACATCCCAGTGCGGTCCGCCGTGCGCCGCGCTCCCTGGCCCTGTCGGCATCCACACATTTCCGACCCTGTCCTCCCAGCCAAATCCCTGGCCGTTCGGGTTCCTGCTCCATCGCTCGCCGTCTTCGGGGTCCTCGAATCCTTCGATCTCACCCGGCTTCCCCGGAGCCTTGGCGCCATCCGGATCTCTGGCATCCTTGGGTACTCGCGCCACGGCCACCACTCACCACTGGCCATTTACTATTCGCCATTTCATTGTCCAAGCCGCTCCAGTAGCGCCGGTACGTGCACCTGGTCGGCCTTGTAGTTGCCGGTCAGCGCGTACATCACGATGTTGATGCCGACGCGATAGGCCTGCTCGCGTTGCGCGTCGCCGCCGGGCACCACCGGATAGGCCGGGCGATTGCGCTCATCGAGCGCCCAGGCGGCGGCGAAATCGTTGGACGTGACGAGGATCGACGACACGCCGTCGGCGCGCCGCGCCTTGCGGCCCTGGTCAGCCTTCTCCTCCGCACTCTCGGCCTCGACCCAGAGCTGGCCACCGTCGTAGCGGCCGGGAAACTGGCGCAGCAGATAGAACGCCTTGGTCAGTACGTGCGTCTCGGGCACCGGCTCGAGGCGCGGGATGTCGAGGCGGCCGAGCATGCGTTGCAGCGGCGTCTGACCGTCGCGGCTCATCGACAGCGTGCCGCCGATGCCGCCCTGGCCCTGATCGCGGGTGTCGAAGATGATCATGCCGCCCTGCTTCATGTAGGCGTCGATCTTGGCCAGCGTCGCGTCGGCGAGCGGTTGCGCGTTGGCGAGCACCGGCCAGTAGAGGATCGGAAAGAAGGCGATCTCGTCGGTGACGATGTTGACGCCGAACGGCTCGCCGGGCTCGACCGCGGTGCGGGCGCCGACAACTTTCGACAGGCCGGAGAGGCCGAGGCGGCTGGCGTCGTCGGTCGAGGCGTCGCCGGTGATGATGTAGGCCAACGACACCTTGCCGGTCGCCTGGATTGCCGTCTGCTCCTGCCGGGTGCCGACGGGCGGACGCGACGGCTGAGGCTGTGTTGTACGCGGTCCCTCGCGCAGGATTTGCGCCTCGGCCGGTGTCGTGAGGGTGGCGGCGGCAACGAGCGCAAGTGCGAGCACGGCGAGCGCTGCGGTTGTAGAGCCGGCGGGCTTCATGGAACGGTACCAGAGGTTGCCCGCCTGCAGCAGCAGCACGGCGACGATGTCGATGAAGAGCAGGGTCAGCGCTGCGGCGAGCAGCGACGGCTTCAAGGGCCGCGCGGTTTCGCCTTCGTAGGCGCGGCGCTCGGCGGCGGCGGGCAGTGAGGGCAGCTGCGCCAGCTCCGACTTCGGGCCGGCAATGTTGAGGGCGCGCGGCGATCCTTGCGGGCCGTAGTAGCCGGGCGGATGGTCGAGGCCCGGCTTGATGGTATCGATGCGCGAGGCGGCAATCGCCTGCGCGGTCGGCGGCGGGTTCTTCAAGACGCCGAAGCCGTCGAGCGTCAGCGAGGGCGCCAGTACTTCGGCGTTGTCGGGCGCATCGGCCTGGGCACCCGCCGGTGCCTGCCCCTCGACGCCGCCGGCAGCAACTCCGCCCGGACGCCCGAGCGTGGCGACACGGCGCAGCATCTCGACGAAGAGCCCTGACAGCGGCAGGTTCGACCACTCCGAGTTGGCGGTGACGTGGAACAGCACGATCTGGCCCTCGCCGCGTTTCTGAGCGGTGACGAGCGGCGTACCGTCCTTCAGCCGCGCCCAGACCTTGACGTCGGCGCCGAGTGCCGCTGGATCGGCGAGCACCTGGCGAGTGACGGCGACCTCGGCCGGTGTGGGCAGTCCCGCAAACAGGCTCGTCTCGTCGAAGGCGGCGAGCGGCTGCGGCGTCGACCAGGACAGCGCGCCGCCGAGCGTGCGTCCGCCAAGGCGCAGCGTGACGGGCAGCAGCGTGTCGCCGCCCTTCTCGAGGCGGGGGCCGGCGAAGCGCACGAGCACGCCGCCCTTCTTGACCCAGTCGTCGACCTTGACCAGTACGTCGCCCGACAGCGTACCGATGTCGGCGAGCATCAGAACCGAGACGTTCTGCTTGAAGCTATCGGTCAGTGCTGTGGTGAGATTGACGTCCTTGGGCTTCACCAGCTCGGCGAACGGCGCGAGTGCCTTGTCGATGTAGTAGAGCGGGGCGAGCAGCGGCTGTGCCTGCTCGCGGCTTTCGCCGGAAACGAGACCAATGCGGTTCCAACGCGAACGTGCATCGAGCAGGCTGACAGCGCCCGCCGAACGCTCGCCTGCGATCTCGATGCGGGTGACCTGGTTGCGCAATTCGAGCGGCAGGGCGAACTGCGCCGTCGTGCGCCGATCGGCAGCGCCGAAGTTGAACGCGGCTTCACCCAGGCGCTGTCCCTTCGCGGAATAGGCGAGCACATAACCGTTGCGCGCGGCACCTTCAGCCCGCAGCACCGTCGCCTCGAGGCGACCGTCACGCCCCAATCCGCCGACGAGCGCCATCGCCTCCTCGCCGCGGCGCGGATCGACGACGACGAGCGAGCCCGACGAGCCGATCAGCGAGGCGAGGCCGTCGGCGAAGGCGCGAGTTTTGCCATCGTGATCGATGCCATCGGTGAGCCACACGATGGTCGCGCTCGGCTGACCGGCGAGCGCGGCCTTGAGCTGCGCGATCGACTCGTCGCGGCGCGGTTCATAAGGTTGGGGCGCCAGCGCCGCCGCGCTGGAGCGGGCCGCCGACGGCGCTTCGATGCGCAGCGTCTGCGTTTTTGCGGGCGACGCGGTCTGCGCGATCAGCACCGGGCGGTTCTGCGCCTCGGCCTCGCCGATCAGCAGATCGACATGGCGCATGCGATCATTGAAGCGGGTCGCCGCCGACCAGCCGTTGTCGACGAGAATGACCACGGGGCCGGCGCCCTTGAGGCCCTTGTCGCGGTTGGGGTTCAACACCGGCTCGGCGAGTGCGAGGATCACGAACGCGGCGGCGAGCATGCGGATCAGCGTCAGCCACCAGGGCGTCTTGGCCGGCGTTTTCTCTTTGTTGTCGATGCCGACGAGGATGCGGGTCGCCGGGAACTCGATGCGCTTGGGGCGTGGCGGCACCGTGCGCAACAACCAGTAGATCACCGGCAACGCGAGAAGCGCCGTCAGCAGCCAGGGCGACAGGAAAGCAAGCGCGCCGATGCTCATCAGGAAGTCTCCACGGCGGCCGCATCGGCGGGGCTGTCAGCTGCGGCGCTCCCGGGTGACGCGTTGAAGCGATAGCTGCCGGCATGGCCTTGCAGGCGCATGACGAGGGTCAGCAGCGGCTCGGCGGCAGAGCGGTCGGTGTGATGAACGAGTAGCGTCCAGCCGAGCTTCTTGGCGGCCTCCGTCAATTCTTCACGGTGGGCGGCGAGTTTCGCTTGATAGCGCTCGCGCAGGCTTTCGACGCGGTCGGCGATCCAGCGCTCGCCGCCCTCGAGGCCGACGAACTCGGCGCGACCGTCGTAGGGCAGCGACTCCTCCGCCGGGTCGAGGATCTGCACGAGATGCCCCGCAACGCCGGTGCCGGCAATCGCGCGCATGCGCTCGATGATCTGTTCGACAGGATCGAGAAAATCGCTGAACAGCAGCGCGCCCGAGAAGCGGGCGAGCCGGACAGCGGGCGGCAGGCCCGTCGTCAGTTCGGCCGCGTTGGTGTTCATGGCCAGCGTCTCGGCGAGGCGGGACGCAGCCTTTCGGCTGGCGGTCGGGCGCGAAAGCCCCATCAGGCCGACACGCTCGCCGCCGCGGACCAGCAATTCGGCCGCCGCCAGCATCAGCACGATGGCCCGGTCGCGTTTGGTCGTGGTCGAGAGGTGGCTCTTGAAGGTCATCGACGGCGACAGGTCCGGCCACAGCCAGATGGTGTGGGCCGCCTCCCATTCGCGCTCGCGGATGTAGAGGTGATCGGACGACGCCGAGCGGCGCCAGTCGATCATGGTCGCGGCATCGAGCTGCTCGTACTGGCGGAACTGCCAGAACGTCTCGCCGGGACCCGCGCGGCGGCGGCCGTGAAGCCCGAGCGCGACGGTCGACGAGATGCGCATGGCGTCGAGCACGAGGTCGGGCAGCCGGTCGGCAAGGCCGTGCGCCTCGCTTTCCTGCCGCGCAATGGCGCTTCTTGCTTGCGCCTTCGGTTGCCCACCAGCAACCGGCGCGGGTGATGCGGGGGATGTGCGATCGGCGGCCAAGGCGCGGGTACCTGCTGAGTGAAGCCTCGAGACGAACTTCAGACGATCTTCTGGGCGAGCCGGGCAATGACGGCGCCGACGTCGGCGCCTTCCGCACGCGCCGCGAACGTCAGCGCCATGCGGTGCTTGAGAACGGGCTCGGCGAGCGAGATGACATCGTCCACCGACGGCGCGAGACGGCCATCGAGCAACGCCTTGGCGCGGGTGGCGAGCATCAAGGCCTGGCTGGCGCGCGGTCCCGGACCCCAGGCGACGAGCCGGTCGGTATCGCCGCCAGCCCCCGTGCCCGGACGCGCCGAGCGAACCAGAGCCAGGATCGCCTCGACCACCTTGTCGGGCACCGGGATCTGGCGCACGAGGCGCTGGATCGCCTGCAATTCAGGGCCTGACAGCATCGCCTCGGGGCGGCGCTCCTCCATGCCCGTCGTCGCAAACAGCATGCGCCGCTCGGCCTGCTCGCCCGGATAGCCGACGTCGATCTGCAGGAGGAACCGGTCGAGCTGGGCTTCAGGCAGCGGATAGGTGCCCTCCTGTTCGAGCGGGTTCTGGGTCGCCAACACATGGAACGGCGCAGGCGTATCGTGCCGCTGGCCAGCGACGGTGACGTGATGCTCCTGCATCGCCTGCAGCAGCGCCGACTGCGTCTTCGGGGACGCGCGGTTGATCTCGTCGGCCATCAGCAGCTGGGCGAAGATCGGCCCCTTGATGAAGCGGAACGAGCGCCGGCCGGTGCCTTGCGCATCCTCGAGCACTTCCGAGCCGATGATGTCGGACGGCATCAGGTCCGGCGTGAACTGGATGCGCTTGGCGTCGAGGCCGAGCACCTTGCCGAGCGTCTCCACGAGCAGCGTCTTGGCGAGGCCCGGCACGCCGATCAGCAGGCCGTGACCGCCCGAGAGGATGGTGATCAGCGTGCGCTCGATCACCTGGTCCTGACCGAAGATCACGTTGGCGGCTGCCTTGTGGACGCGGCGCATGCGTTCGCCGGCGGC
>JANOJW010000647.1:0-1832 GCA_031418955.1 Hyphomicrobiales bacterium
CTGACCTGCCGTGGGACACCGCCGGCGCCAAACTCAACCATCTCGATGCGTGAGGGGGGTGTTTTTTTGAGGGGTGCGATTTTTGGGGGTGCCCTCCGGCCATCCTGTCTCGCCGAAGGCCTCGCGCGGGCTCGTGCAAGCTCGTGCAGCGCGTTTACCAAGCGCTTGGCTGGTGGGGTAGCGGCCCCCTCCTGAAATCGCGCCAGCGGCCGAATTTGCGAGTTAACCTCGTTTCGCCGCCGCACGGTTAGCGCCATGGTCGCAGCGTCATGCTCGGCCCCGGGGCCGGCAGACCGCATACCCCCATCGCCGAATGGCGATTGGACAGGCCGCCGAAACGCGCCTAACTGGCGCTTCGTTCGCCGCACCGACATGACCGCCTGAGCCGACGAGCCTCCCATGACGGCCACTGCTGCCCCGCCCCAAACCGCCGCGCCGTACTTCGACCCGCTCGCATTGCGCGAAGAATTGACCGCGCTGTTTCGCCAGCACGGCGAGACCGCCAGCGAGGCGCGGCCCGCCGTGCTCGACCGCTTGAAGCGGCTGATCAAGGACGCGCGTGCTGGCGCCCAGACCGGGCTCGATGCCGACGGCGACGGCCGCGCCTGCGCGCCAGGCCTGTCGCGGTTCGAGGACGAGCTGATCCAGCTGATCTACGACTACGCCACGACGCACATCTATCGATCCGACAACCCCGACGACGCCGAGCGCATGGCGGTGATCGCCACCGGCGGCTACGGCCGCGGGCTGATGGCGCCCGGCTCCGACATCGATCTGCTGTTCCTGCTGCCCTACAAGCAGACGGCGTGGGGCGAGAGCGTCGTCGAGTACATCCTGATGTTGCTGTGGGATCTGGGCCAGAAGGTCGGTCATGCGACGCGCTCGGTCGACCAGACCCTGCGCTTTGCCCAGGCCGACATGACGATCCGCACGGCGGTTCTCGACGCCCGCCTGATCCTCGGCGACCAATCCTTGTTCGACGAGCTGATTGTGGCCTTCAAAACCAAGCTCGTGCCGGGATCGGCGCGCGCCTTCATCGACGCCAAGCTCGCCGAGCGCGACGAGCGCCACAAGCGGTCGGGCCAGTCGCGCTATCTGGTCGAGCCCAACATCAAGGACGGCAAGGGCGGCTTGCGGGATCTGCACACGCTGCACTGGATCGCCAACTACATTGCGCTGGGCGCCGCGCCTGAGCAGGGTGCGGCGAGCCTCTACACGGCAGAAGAGGAGGCGACGTTCCGGCGCTGCGAGGACTTCCTGTGGACGGTGCGCTGCCATTTGCACTTCCTCGCCGGCCGGCCCGAGGAGCGGCTCTCGTTCGACCGCCAACCGGCGCTGGCTGAGCGGCTGCGTTACCGCAACCGCGGCGGGCTCAAAGCCGTCGAACGTTTCATGAAACACTATTTCCTCGTGGCAAAGGACGTCGGTGACCTGACGACGATCCTGTGCTCGGGGCTCGAGGTGCAACAGGTGAAGCGCTCGCCGGGTCTCGACGCGCTGCTCGATCCACTCGGCTGGCGCACCCGCCGCCGCATCCGCCGCACCAGCGCCTTCCGCATCGACAACGGCCGCCTCAATGTCGCCGACCGCCAAGCGTTCGAGCGCGATCCCGTCAACCTGATCCGCTTCTTCGCCTATGCCGAGGAGACGGGCACGCTGTTCCACCCGAACGCGCTACGCCTGATCCGCCAATCGATGCACCTGATCGACGATACGCTGCGCCAGGACCCGGAGGCGAACCGCATCTTCCTCGACCTGCTCACCGCGCCCGGCAATCCGGAGGCGACGCTGCGGCGCATGAACGAGGCGGGCGTACTCGGTCGCTTCGTGCC
>JANOJW010000648.1:0-5124 GCA_031418955.1 Hyphomicrobiales bacterium
TTGCGCTCTTTGGGATGACCTTCCAGGATGCGGATGTTGACGAATGGCATGATCTGACCTCCCGACGTTTGAGAGCCCCATGGCACCCGAGAAACTGCTCGAAGGCAAGAGCCGGCCCTACACGGGCGCTGAATATCTGGCTTCGCTGAAGGACGGTCGCGAGGTCTACATCTACGGCGAGCGGGTCAAGGACGTGACCGAGCATCCGGCATTTCGCAACGCATCCCGCTCGGTCGCCAAGCTCTATGACGCGCTGCACGATCCCAAGACGAAGGGGATGCTGACTTGCCCGACCGACACCGGCAACGGCGGCTACACGCAGAAATTCTTCCGCGCCGCTCGCTCGCGCGAGGACCTCGTCGCCCAGCGCGACGCCATCGCTGCCTGGGCCCGCATCACCTACGGCTGGATGGGCCGCAGCCCCGACTACAAGGCGGCGTTCCTCAACACGCTCGGCGCCCGCCACGAGCTCTACGAGATGAACTATGCCGGCGGCCACGAACTGGTGCGCTGGTTCGGCTTCTTCAACGCCCAACAGACCGGCACGCTCAACCAGATGGTCGGCTTCGCCGAGCAGTGCATGGCCGACTACGACGAGAACGGGTGGGTGGATAAGGATTATGAGTGAGGGGGATCGGCTTCGCCTGTGATCAGCGCGTGCCCTCGCCAACGGGGATCGTTTCAGGCTTGGGTGGATCGGCGACCTCGGTTTCGAAGTCGGTATCCAGGATTAAGATCGATGCCGCATACGCGGCGCGCAAGTAGCTCGACAGCTCGGCGACCGACAGCGATGTCTCGAGCAAAGCGTCGGCATCCTTGTTCACCGTGTCCGAGAACACGAGGCGGTTGTCGCCACGATGGCGAAAGCCAAACCCGCTGTATGTCACAATGCACAAGCTGTTGGGCAGTGAGGCCCCGGCTTGCGGCAGGATACTGCGCTCCTTCCCGACGGGAGAGGTGAGAGGGGTCGACGCCTGTGGCCCAGCCTGTTCGTTGGATTTTCGATGCAGCTTGTCCAGCGCCTCAACGAAGTCTTTCCGTGTCAAATCGACATGCATGGCCGTGGGAAAACCCGCCCTCTTCAACGTCTCCGACCACGCCACCGCATCTCGTGGTGGGTTGCTGAGTTTCGGGATGTCGCCAGCGGTCCCTATCCCGATGCTGAGCGCCTTCAGCGTACGATTTGGCGGATGCTTGTGCAGGAACACATCTCCGCTCAAATCTGACGAGATAACCGGTCTCTGCTCATGTTTTGGACCGACGGCACCCGCCGCCTTCAGCGAGGCAAGCAAGGTGATGAATTTTCCGTTTGCCCTTCCCAGCACGGCCTGGATCGATACACCCTTGTCCAGGCTAAACTCGTCGATCAGCGCTTTCGTATAAGGAGAGTTAGAGTCTGGCCGTCCTTCTGCAGACGGCTGCCCGGGGGAGGCCGCGAAAGCCATGAGCTGCCCCGCGATATCGGTTCGCATCGCCTCTCTGGCAATCGCTTGCTCAAGCGCTGCAGCCGCTGCTTTCTTGGTGTTCTCCTGCTCGTCTCTCACGCGCCGCTCGGCGTCATAGCCCCAATAGCCGAGGCCGGAACCTCCGAGGGCGCCCGCTGCCGCGGCCGCAATGCCGCGCCGGGTCCACACCTGCAGCCGCTTCACCGCCGATTCGCGCTCGGCTAGCGCCGCGGCTCGCTGCGATTGCGCCGCCGCCATCTCGGCGATTTGCTTACGATCTGCGCTGATCCGCTCGCTCTCCGCCCGCTCGCTCGCATGGAGAAAATCGAGGTGCAGCGCCGTCGCCTCGGGCGCATCCTTTGGGCGTCGCGCCAGCCACTCCTTCGCCGCGACAATGTCATTGCCCGACAGCAGCCGGTTCGCCTGCCGCTGCGCCGCGTCCCACTCCATCGCGCGCGTCAGCAGGCGCGTGTGCTCGCGGAGCCAGTCGACGTCTGTCTTGAGCGAGCGCACCAGCGCGCCGAGCCCCGCCATGAACGATCGTTCCTCGTCGAAGCGCACGTAGTTGAGAGCTGCCAGCAGCGGCGGAGCTGGAATTCCGCCGAGAGGCGTCGCCAACACTGGCAGAATGCGCTTCGAGAGCCGGTGCGCCTCCTCGACCTCCCAGCCGCAGATCGGGGACTGCGCAGAGTCCGGCGACAGGATGAACACCACCGTATCCGCATCCGCGATCAACGCGCCGAGCCGCTTCTTCCAGTCCTCGCCCTCGATGATCGAGTGGCGGTCGATGGTGACCTCGAACTCCTCCTTGAACTCGAGACCGGCGACCAGTTCGTCGGCAAACTTCGCGTCCGCCCGCGAGTAGGAAATGAAAACCTTGAGCTTGCTCGCCGCACTCATCTGCAATGCCTCGATTATGCGACAATGACCGCAAGCCTAGGTCGGATGCGGCCGACACACCAGCGGTTATCGCCCGAGCGCGGTTATCCCCCGAACGCTGAGCGCTGCAGGCCCGGCATGCGGCCGAGCAGGCTGCCCGCGCGCACGACGTAGAACACGAGGTACGCCGCCCACAGCCCGTGGTTGCCGATCAGCGGCACGAGCAGCGCGGCGGCGGCGAGATAGGCGAGCGCGCTCAGGATCATCATGTTGCGCATGTCGCGCGTGCGCGTGGCGCCGATGAAAATACCGTCGAGCTGGAAGCACCACACGCCGAACAGAGGAGCGATCGCGGCCCACGCGAGATACGTCATTGCCGCCGCCTGCACCTCGGCGCTCTTCGCCGAATAGGCGATCACCGCTGGTCCGCCGAACCATATTGCGAGCGTCATGACCACGGCGATGACTCCGGCCCAGATCGTCGAGAGGCGAACCGCGCGCATGAACGCCTCGGGGTCACGCGCGCCGATCGAGCGGCCGACCAGCGCCTCCGCCGCGAACGCAAAGCCGTCGAGCAGGTAGATGGTGATGTTCTTGATGTTGAGCAGAAGCGCATTCGCCGCCAGCACCACGTCGCCGGACGCCGCCCCTTGCGAGGCGAAATAGAAGTGCACCACATACGCTGCCGCCGAGCGCAGGAAGATGTCGGCGTTGATCGAGAACGCGCGCTTCAACCGTAGACCATGGACCGCGTCCGACAGCGGCGCGCGCGCCCCCGCCTGCCGCAGCAACACCACGGCGACGCCGAGCCCGACGACCGCGGCGAGATACTCCGCGATCACCGCCGCCGTGCCGACGCCTTTCACGCCCCACCCGAGCGTCCAGCCGAGCGTCACCGACAGCGCGATCTCCGTGAGGTTGAGCAGCAGCTGGATCGCGAACGCCACACCCGCGCGCCCGAGCCCGATGAACCAGCCGAGCAGCGCGAAGTTCACGAGCCCCGCGGGCGCCGCCCAGATGCGAATGTCGAAATACTCGGCCGCCGCCGCCTGCATCTCCGCCGAGCCGCCGATCGCCCAGAACGAGCCGTCGCGGATCTGGCGCTGGAACAGCACCATCAGCAGCCCGATCGCCAGCGCAGCCATCAGCGCGCGCATGAGATGTCCGGCGATCTCGCGGCGGTCGCCCGCGCCCAGCGCCTGCGCGGTCAGCCCGGTCGTCCCCATGCGCAGGAAGCCGAAGCCCCAGTAGAGCATGTTGAAGATCAGCGCGCCGATGGCGACGCCGCCCATCAGGTGCGCCTGCCCCATCTGGCCGATCACCGCGGTATCGACGAAGCCGACCAGCGGCACGGTGGCATTCGACAGCGTGATCGGAACGGCGATTTTCAGGACGTCCCAGTGGCCGAGCGGCCTCGCCGGCGGCGCGGCTTCACCCGTGGTCCCCGTGCTCATTGCCAAACCGAAAGCATTTGGGACGACCTGGTTCGACAACATGATGATGCGACGCGCGTCTCCCTTCCCCCTCGACGGGGGAAGGGCCGGGGTTGGGGGTGGTGCACGGCGCGATGGGGGTGGTGCACATGCGCTAACGGATAGCACACCCCCCACCCCAGCCCACCCCCGCAAGGGGGGAGGGAGGTCTCACATCGCTTGCCAAGGGCGTGCTGTTCAAATGCGATCATCATGCCCAGCGGAGCCGGAGGGAAATCGCGCATCGCTGCCAACTACCTGCAAGTCCAATGCGATAGCCCGTGGTCATTGCCGGGGACGATCATCACCGCGGCGGAAGGCGCCGAACAGCCGCGCCAGCAGCCAGATCGGCACCACCACCGCTGCGCCAAGCAACAGATAGCCGAGCACGCCCTCGATGGCGCCGAAGCCCAACGAATAGATGCGCTGCACGAACAGGCGCAGGTTGTAGATGAGGTTGTCGGGCCGGATGTCGAGTGCCGACATGACGATGCCCACGACGATCGAGAGCACGACCAAGCGCAGTAGCACCATCAGCGGCCTGCCGCCCAAAAGCCGTTCCCGATCCATGCCTTGCCTCCGTCCCGCGTTGCGGGCACACCAGTCGTTGCGGCAAGCCCGCCGGGACAGATTCTTATCACAGATGCACGACCGTGGCGACTGCACGACGGACACCGAAGCCGCCCAAGTCGGCTGAGCGCGCCGCTCCGGCGCTGCCTGAGCCGTTCGCGGCGTGGTTCGCGAAACGCCAGTGGCAGCCCCGCGCCCACCAATTGGCGCTGATCGAGCAAGGACGGCTGAACCGCTCGACGCTGCTGATCGCGCCGACGGGCGCTGGCAAGACGCTCGCTGGCTTCCTGCCGAGCCTGATCGAACTCTCCGAGGCCCCGCGCGAGGCGACCGGCAGCGGCCTCCACACGCTCTACATCTCGCCGCTGAAAGCGCTCGCCGTCGACGTCGCGAGGAACCTCATCGATCCGGTCGCCGAGATGGCGCTCAGCATCTCTATCGAGACGCGCACCGGCGACACGCCCCCATCCAAGCGACAGCGCCAGCGCACGCGTCCCCCTGCGATCCTGCTCACTACGCCCGAGCAGATCGCGCTGCTGCTGGCCAACGAGGACGCCGCCTGGTTCTTCCGCGATCTCGCCCGCGTCGTCGTTGACGAGCTGCACGCCATCGCACCGACCAAGCGCGGCGATCTGCTGGCGCTCGACCTCGCGCGGTTGCGCCGCCTCGCACCGGGGCTGACGGTCACCGGGTTGTCGGCGACCGTCGCGCGGCCAGCCGAACTGCGCGCCTGGCTCGTGCCGCAGATAGCGCCGGCC
>JANOJW010000649.1:0-3377 GCA_031418955.1 Hyphomicrobiales bacterium
GCTGGGCACCGCGGTTGATCTCTTCACCCACGAATGGAAGAGGGGACAAGAATCGGTGTTTCGCTCAGGCTTCGGCTGCACCAAGGCCGGTCAGTGGCTCCAGGAGCACTCCTGGGAGCATGGCTGGGTGTTCCCGTATCCCATTCACCCCGATGACCGGAACCCCAGGCAGGGGTGTGTGCCACGCTTCGATCACCAGGTGCCCATCAACCCCCGGACCGGCTTCCGGTACGAGCACCTGACACCTTGGCTTCTCGAATCCGGATGGCCGAGGCAGATCATGCCTGTGCAGGCGGCCGATACGCTGCAGCAGAACATCGACCGGGCAGAGGTCCGTGATCAGGTGGTCGGCGCAAATGTCGAGGCTCTGTTCCAGGGTCTGCGTGCCGATGATGATCTTGCCGCCGGGTGGTCGGTTGCGATCCGTTGCAAGCGCCTGCTCGACGGTACGGTCCAGCAGCATTCTGTCGGTCGGCGCGAACCGGCTGTGGTGCAAGGTCGCGACACCGCCGACGCGGAACAGCAGATCCCGATCCCGCTCCTCTGCGATGGCCTCCAGAGCCTCCAGCGTCTCGATCGCGCGTGTCACCGTATTGCGGATGACGAGCACCCGTGCACCGCGCCGGGCGAGTTCCAATGCGTGCTGCGCTGTGACGTCGGGTGCCATCGATGGAACGACTTCCATCGCGACCGATTTCTCGCGTGCAACCGGTGATTGGGACGACTGCGGGGCCGTTGCGCGGTCTGTCCACACAGCTGGGTAAGGCGTCGCGATGGCCTCCGCCAGGGTAGGTGGCCGATGTCCAAGCCAATTCGATCGGGCCGAAGAGCCAAGCGTCGCCGACATCAGCATCGCATAGCCGCCAACGCCAAGGTGATGATCGAGCAGCCGCTTCTGGATCACCCCCATGTAGCGGTCGCTGGCGTGCACCTCGTCGACCACCAACAGACTTCTCGAGAGGGAGGCCGCCCGCACGTGCGCATGCTTGACCAGCAACGTACCAAGCATCGCTTGATCGACTGTCCCGACAGCGATCTGTGCGGCCAGATACTTCTTAGCATCCTCGGCAGCCCAACGCGCCTCGACACGGCGTTCGTCCGCGCCGTCGTCGTCGTCCCATCGGACCTTCCAGTTCGGCAGGGCGGTGCCAGACGTGCCGCCCGCCCGCAAGTAGCCGGGCACAGCAAGCACGGCTTGAGGGTCGGCATGGCCAAATAGCCGCTTCGCCGCAGCATCAACGCGGCGATGCAATTGCGCGGCTGCTGCCCGGGTCGGGACCGCGAAGTAGAGAGCATCGACGCGCCCGGCGGCAAACAGCTGAGCATAGCGCCAGAGCGCGGCCTCGGTCTTGCCGGAGCCCGTCTCGGCCTCGAGGACGACAAGGTGCGCGTCAAGATCAGTGGCGCCGACGATATCCTGCTGAGCATTCGGTTGCAGCCTATCTGACACGGCCGAGAATGACGGCGCGCCTTTCAGCATTCTGCGCTGCGCCAAGGGATCGAGCCCTATTGCGGCAACGCGCGCAGCGGCATCCGCGCGTGCGACGGTCATATAGTCGACGTCGAGCGCGCTCACGAACCGATCGGGAGTCAGGCTGGAACCGACCCAATCGGCGAGAGCCACCAGACCGGCAAACAGGTGCTCGAACGCCGGCGTGGACGGCAGAGGCTGGTCCGGCTCTACAAATGCTCGCGAGAACCAACGCGAAAGCACCGCGCCGATTTCACAAGCTGCGGCCGTCGGGTCGTATGCACCGACCCTCCGCCAGTTCTTCCTGGCTTTGTCGCGAGTGTCTCCCTCGAGCGCAATGGGACGCCCATGGTGGGCAAGGACCGCGTGAAACAGGCCGCCGCGATCGCCCACCCATTCGGCCACGCGGTGCGCCTGCAGCGCGGCAGCGACACGCGCGTCCGGCAGATAGCAGAGGACGTCGATCGCCTCGCGGACATGCCCTGTCGGTGGATCGGACCAAAGCCCGTCGGGCCAGCCCTTCGCCTGAAAGCCGGGGAACAGCTTGCCGATGTCGTGAAGAAACACGAGCACGGCAAGCCGCTCGATCTCCATCTCGCTAAGCTTTCGGCAGACCGCGAGCTCCATGCGCGCGCGGAGCACGGGCAGATCAGTCAATGCGAGGAACACCGCGGCAACGTCTGCGCAGTGATGCGCGAGGTGATGCCGCGCGAGAGTCTGTCGATCCAGTTTCCCCCATGGCGCGGCGAGAGTCATTGTCGGATCCAACGCTCTTCTCGCTGCCCGGGTACGTGCCGCCGCAGCTGCCTCCGCCGCCTGATTGGCACTTGCCATCCTCACCCCCAGGCTGCCGCCACAGCAAACCGTTGCTTCTGCTCGTCACCCCTCGCAGCCGCCGACTTCAGCTCGTCGGCCGACCCGTGACCGCAGGCACATCCGCCACGTCGCCCATCTTCTTCAGCAGCTCGGGATCGACCTGACGGGCAACGATCGGTTGGATCTGCACGTCGCCATTCTTTTTGATCAAAGTTCGCCAGCACCGCCGAGGCCATCTTCTGCGACGGCGCGATCACTCCACTCCAGTAGCCACACCTTGTCGCACGAGGTCCACTCGTCGGGCTTCAGCAGCACCGGGAACGCCCACCTTGATCTGCTAACGGATCTTGGCGATACGCTCCCCCGGAATGGATGCCGGCGAGCGCGGTCCCATCGAGCCATCGTCGGTCTTCTCCGAGGCGATAGGCACGCGATCACCCGATCAGCGGCTCGAGCAACAATTTTCTTCACCACCTCCGGGCTCTGCGGCTTACCCGCTGCTGGCGCGGCGCCCGCAACCTTCGCGGCGGCCGGCTGCGGCTGTGCCTTCGGCGCGGCCGAGACGGCAGGGTACTGACAATGGCAGCGGGAGGCTTCGCAGCCTCGGTAGGCTCGGCATCCTTACTTCCCCTGCGGAACAACATGGTCCGTGATCGAGATCCTAGAAAAGTTCGATATTTGATCCGCTGACGCGATACGCCAGAGGCCGGACGTGGTCGGCGCCGACTGCGCGGACGGTCGAAATCTGCTTTTGGGATGTTTCGTCGCCGCAGGGTCATGGACCCGGGGTTGGAGGCCAAAGCGATCCGTCACTTGATCATTGCCGGACGTGAAAATTGGTTCCTGACGTCGAAGTACCCCAATTCTCCAACCAATAAAATATAGTCACATCAGCACCTTACGCTGCGTACCCCGCCCAGGAATTGGCTGGCCGCCCATTCTCCAACCAATCCGGCGCGGTCGTTCACCGCCCTACATGCCAGCGGCCGGCCTTGGTGGTTCCGCTGTTGCGCGCGCGTCCGACCTGGCGGAGTTCCGCCAGAAGAGCACGGACGTGGCCACGGCTGCGATCCTTGAGCACCTGCAGCAG
>JANOJW010000650.1:0-10325 GCA_031418955.1 Hyphomicrobiales bacterium
TCATCGCCGGGGACGTCATCACGCCGATAGTTGACGAAAATCTTGCCCGGCATGCAGCGCCCCCCCCCCCCAATCTGGGGCGGACACTAATCGGGAAGCTCGCAGTGCGCCATAGACCCGGACTTCCGTTGACCTCCCAGAACCAGACGAACTGAACGTTCATTAGCAAAAATCGGGCGACTTCTCTTCATGGCCCATACCAACGGCGTTCTGCGCCCGTACCTGCGACGCGCGGTGCTGGAGGCACTGCAGACGGCGCTGGTGGCGCCCGCACGACTCGTTGCCGCCCCTCATCCTAGCCTTCTCCCCGAGACGGGCAGGCACGGGGATGAAGGGACGAGTCCGTTTTTTTACCGCTTCACCTCCAGGGTCAAAAACCTGCCGACTGCAAGGGGTGGGCGTGGCCGTTGCATCGCCGGGTGACGGTCCGCTGGCGACGCGTCACGCGCTCAAATCATAGAGCGCGCCGTACTTAGCCCGCAGGTAGGCCATGTACGGCTCGATCTGCATGGGGCCGCCGGTGGTGCGGGCGACGAGCTCGTGCACGCCGAACTTGCGGCCTGGCGCGTAGATGTTGGAGCGGAGCCAGTCGTGCAGTGTCGCGAATTGCCCGCGGCGGATCTCGCCCGGGATGCCCGGATGCGCAGCGATCGCCGCATCGAAGAACTGGGCCGAGAGGATGTTGCCGATGGTGTAGCCCTGGAACGCGCCGCCGAAGCCGTAGCACCAATGCACGTCTTGCAGCACGCCGTCGCGATGATCGGGCGGCTCGACGCCGAGGTCGGCCTTGTAGCGCGCGTTCCAGGCGTCAGCGAGATCCTTCACGGCGAGGCGGCCTTCGAGCAGCTGGCACTCGAGGTCGAAGCGGATCATGACGTGGAGATTGTAGGTCACCTCGTCGGCATCGGTGCGGATCGCCGTGCGCTCGACCTTGTTGATCGCGCGATAGAACGCATCGAGCGGCACGCGGCGCAGCTGGTCGGGAAATTCCTTCTGCAGGTGCGGATAGTAGTGCTCCCAGAAACCGCGGCTGCGCGCCACCAGGTTCTCCCACAGCCGCGACTGGCTCTCGTGCACGCCGGCCGAGGTGCCGCCGTCGAGGGGTGGTCCCAGATCGGGTGAGGTGCCCATCTCGTAGAGGGCGTGGCCGGTCTCGTGCCAGGTCGAGAACAGCGCGTCGGAGAGGTCGTCCTCCCGGACGCGGGTGGTGATGCGAACGTCGTCGAGCGCGAACGAGGTCATGAACGGATGCGCGGTCTTGTCGAGCCGGCCGCGCTTCAAGTCATAGCCGAAGGCCTCCGCGATCTTCAGTGAGAACGCGAGCTGCTGGCTTTCCGGATAGTGCCGGCGCAAGCAGCTGTCGTCGGCGATCGGGTGCGCGGTGATGGCCTTGACCAACGGCACCAGCTTGGCGCGCAGCGTCTTGAACAGCGCCTGGGTCTCAGCGACCGTGACGCCCTCGTCGGGACCGATCAGCGGGTCCATGACGTGGTCGTGGCCCGGAAAGAACGCCGCGTATTCGCGTGACAGCTCGAGGCCCAATTCGTAGTGCGGCCGCATCGCCGCGACGTCGTTGGCCGGGCGCGCTGAAACCCAAGCGTTGTAGGCCGCCGAGCTTGCCGCGCTCGACCGCGTCACGAAGGCCGACGGCACGCGGATCGAGCGCTCGAAGTCGCGGCGGGTGACGCGAATGAGGCGCGTGTCGTCGGCGTCGTCGGGAAGGCTCGCGGCGTGTGGCTCGAGCATGTCGAGCAGCCGGCCGATCGCTGCATCGGTGCGCTTCTCGTGTGTGATGGCGGCGAGCCGCGCCATCTGCCGGCCACGCGCAGCAGCGCCGCCCGGGGGCATATAGGTCGACTGGTCCCAGGAGAGCACAGATGCGGCGGCGCCCAGATCCGCCACCTCGAGCAGCCGCGATTTCAACTCGGCCAGATGCTTCCCGGTGCCGTTCGACATCGGGCGCTTGGGCTTGTTTTTGGCAGCTGTCGCCATGTCGGCCTCCAGTGGGCGAACCTGTCGTTCAGTTGGCTATGTAGCCGCCGTCGACGTTGTAGGCGGCGCCCGACACGAACGAGGCGCGATCCGAGCAGAGCCAGCACACCATCTCGGCAATCTCCTGCGCGGTACCCATGCGCTGGAACGGCACCTGGGCCAGGATCTGGTCGCCGCGGCGCGCCATGGTGTCCCGGGTCATGTCGGTCTCGATGTAACCCGGGCACACCGCGTTGACGCGCACCTTCTGGCCCGCATACTCGATCGCCGCCGTCTTGGTCAGGCCGACGACACCGTGCTTGGCCGCGACATAGCCCGACGAGGTCGGCAAGCCGACGAGACCGGCGATCGAAGCCGTGTTGACGATGGCGCCGCCACCTTGCGCCACCATCTGGTTGAGCTCGGCGCGCATCGAGAGCCAGACGCTCTTCAGGTTGACGGCGATCATGCGGTCGAAGCCTTCCTCCGGCCAGTCCGCGGTCTTCTTTCCGGTTGCGCCGACCTGGTAGCCAGCGATGCCGGCATTGTTGAACGCGCAGTCGAGGCGGCCGAACGCCTTCACCGCCGCGTCGACCATCGCCTGCACGACGCTTGCCTGCGTGACGTCGCCGGAATGGGAGAGCGCCTGGCCGCCGGCCGTGTTGATCAGCGCCACGGTTTCGGCCGCGCCGTCGGCCGAGAGGTCGGAGACGAGGACGCGCGCGCCTTCCTTCGCAAACAGCAGTGCGGTGGCGCGGCCGATGCCGCGGGCGCCGCCAGTGATCAGCGCACTCTTGCCTTCGAGCAGTCCAGCCATGGGTCTCGTCTCCGTTCCGTGGTCGCAAAGGAAATAGTGGAGTGAGTTCTAGCGCAATGCCCCCGGGCGAAACAGTGAGTGTTCCGCCATCATGAGGTCGCGAGCCTCAGCGCGACGACGAGGCGGTGGGTGACGTGCTGCCGCCTGTGATGTGGCATCAGTGTGATCTCGACCAGCAAAGGCAGCGCATCGGTTCGCGGCCAGCGCTCGTGCCAGACGGGTGGGTCGTTCGGCTGGGCGCGCCCGAAGTAGGCGAGCCGCAGCGTTGCGCCGTCGATGGCGAACAACGGTGCGGTTGCGGCTTGCGCAGACTGGGTCGGGCGCACGTTCGCCTCGATGCGAGGCTGGCCGGGCGCGCCGGCGACCGACAGCCGCCATCGCTGGAGGCCCGTCGATACGGGGCCGGGGCCCGGCGCTACGAACTCGAGCGCGTCGAGTTCGCCTGCGAAGGCGATCACGGCCAGTCCCTGATCGACGGCATCGAACTGGGGGAGGGCCTCGGCGAGTCGCTGCTCGAGGATCGATAGCTGCGCCTTGCGCGCGATCTGTGCGCTTGCATCCTCGTGCGTCTCCCAGGCGCGGCGGCCGAGCCCGACAGCGTTCGGCAACAGCGCGAGCAGCAGCACGATCAGTGCCAGCGAGACGAGCACCTCGACCAGGGTGAAGCCGCGCTCGCCATCGTCAGGACGTGGTTTCGTCACGGCCCGCCTCCGAGTTTCACCGTCGAAAGCCTGGTCGTGGGGCCTGCTCGACCGCCTCCTGCCGGACCGGTGACGACGACGGTGACGCGAAAGGCTTCGAGGCGCACGCGCGCCGGCATGGCGACGGCCGGCCGATACGGCTCGATCTCGATCGACCAGCTGGCGCCGTCCGGTTCGCGGCCGTCGTTGCGGCCGGGAGCGAGAAGCTGCTCGCTGCCGACCATTGCGATGAGCGCGCGCGCAAGATCGACGGTGCGGTCGGCGCTCTCGGCCAGTCGCTGGCCGCGCCATCCCGTGCCGGCGGCGTTGGCGAGCAGCAGCACGGCGGCCGCCACCAGCACCAGCGCGGCGATGGTTTCGGCGAGCGAGAAGCCACGCTCCCTGTCGTTGCCGACTGCTTCACGGGCTCGCATGGTGCCTCGCGAGGCCAGTGAGGGGATCGAGAGCGATAGTGATGCGGCGCGTGCCCGAGGCGAGCGTCAGCGGGCCGCCCTGGCCGCTGCCGTCGGGTCGGAACGTGAAGGTTGAAGGCTGCGCAGTCGCAAGGCCGGCGCGCGCGAGATTCAGGACGATCTCCTGCGGCGCATTGGTGCGCAAGGCCGTGGTGCGTGCGCCATCCAGTTCGGCAATGATCGCAGCTGCGGCCCTGTCGAGTGCGGTGTTGTTGCGGGCGCGATCGAGGGCTGGCATGGCGACGGCCGTGACGAGGATCATGATCGCCAGCGCGATGACGAGCTCGATCAGCGTGAAGCCTGCATCCGCGGACGTCGAGGCATTGATGTGACCCGTGCCGCTGCTGTTCGTCATGGCGTCGACGCTATCGATGCAAGACGAGCGCCGCAATGCTGCGACGCCCGCGTGGCAAACGGATCGACAGGACGACGTGCTCCCGATCAGGGCTCCTCGTCGCCCTCGGCCGGCGTACCGATGATGCCCGACACGTCCCCGCCCTCTTCCTCCTCCTCGAGGAAGGTCTCCTCCTCGCCGGCGGCCTCCACCGGCTCGTCGGCGCCCTCGACGTCGGCGAGCGCGTCCTCGCTCTCGGCCTCCGGCGCCTCCCCAGGCGGGGGGGTGACCTCAGGCTTTTTAGCGGGCCGCGGACGACCCTCGGCAGGAGCCGGGACGGCCGTGGCCGACGCCAGCACCTGGAGCACGCTCGCGCACATCGGGCAGACGACAGGATCGCGATTGAGGTCGTAGAAGCGCGAGCCGCACGAGGTGTTCTGGCACGTGCGTTTGGTCCCGCGATCGGCAGCCTTGGCCATGGGAAGCCCCTGCAAGTTTGTCTGAATTTGCGCCGCCTATGGCACGGGGGCCGAGGGGCTGTCAATTTGCTGACATGGGACGCCTGCGGAAGCAGAAAGTTGGTTGTGGATGCAGGACACCGGGCTCCGAATCAGACACACTGTCGCCAGTGCCTGCGGATAATTCACGGAAGGCCGTTCCAAATGACAAAATCCCTCATCGCCAGTGCCGTTTTGGCGCTCGGCCTGATGACTACCGGCGCCAGCGCCGGTCCGATGCCCGGACCCGGCAGCGGTCCCGAAGCCGAGAGCCTCGTGCAGACGACCCAGGGCTATCGCTACCGTCGCGACTGCGTCTGGGTGAACGGTGGCTGGCATTACGGCAAGCCCGGCGCCCACCTCGTCTGCCGTCCCCATCGCCCGACCGGCCGTGGCTGGACGTGGCACAGCGATGCCGGCCGGCATGGCTGGTACCATACGCAACGCAAGTCGTGGCATCACAACAAATGGTGAAGCCTGACGCAGGCGGCCGACGCGCCGCTTGGCGCCTCGGCTGACTGATGGCTGACGAGGCCGGGTCCTGGGATCCGGCCTTTCGCCGTTGTGGGGCCTCGATAGGCCCTCCTCGATCTGCCAAGTGGTCCGCGCGGGCTCGTGCACGCTCGTGCAGTGGGGTCGGACCTCGCGTTGGTACCCCAGTAGCCGACGGGTTCACGCAAGCTGCCAGCAGGCAACTGTGTGAGTTAACCTTCTTCCCGCTGCAACATGGTTAGCAAACGGGCCTCAACCTTCCGGCTTCGGCGCCTCGGCGAGCGAGAAGATCAGGCACGTCGTGGTGCCGAGCGCCAGGACGTTGCCCTTGGCGTCGACCAGGCGGCCGTCCGAGGTCGCAACGCGACGGCCGCGCGAGGTGACCCGGCCCTCCGCGCGCACCTCGCCGGTCCTATCCGTTACGGCGCGCACGAAATTCACCTTGAACTCGAGCGTGGTGTAGGCCTCGCCCTTGGCCAGCGTGGTGTGCACAGCGCAGCCCATGCAACTGTCGAGCAGGGTTCCGATCCAGCCGCCGTGCACAGTGCCGATCGGATTGTAGAACCGTTTCGAGGGCCGCCCCGCAAAGGCCACGAAGCCTTCGGCCGCCTCGGCCAGCGTGAAGTCGAGCACGCCGCAGATCGGCGGCGGTGGGAAGCTGCGCGACCGCCACGCCTCGATCATCTCGGCGCCGCTCATGGCGGCCACCTCGGCCAGCGGCACCAAGCCGGTACCCGGCGGGAGGGAGTCGTCTGGTCCCGACATCATGTCCTCCGCTTCACGTCCGGCGGCACGGCTTCGGCGACCAGGGCGGCGATCGCCTCGTCGAGGCCCATCACGGTCGACTTGTCGGAGCCTAAGCGCCGCACCGAGACTTTGCGCTCCTCGGCTTCGCGCTTGCCGACCACCAGCATCACCGGCGTCTTGGCGAGGGAATGCTCGCGCACCTTGTAGTTTATCTTCTCGTTGCGCAGGTCGATCTCGGTGCGCAGGTCCGCCTTGCGCGCCAATGCCGTGACCTCCTCGGCATAGGGGTCGGCGTCGGAGACGATGGTCGTCACCACGACCTGGGTCGGGGCGAGCCACAGCGGCAGGTGGCCGGCGTAGTTCTCGATCAGGATGCCGAGCCAGCGTTCCATCGAGCCGCAGATGGCGCGGTGGATCATCACCGGCACTTTCTTTGAGCCGTCGGCGTCGATGTAGAACGCGCCGAACCGTTCAGGCAGATTGAAATCGACCTGTGTCGTGCCGCACTGCCAGTCGCGGCCGATGGCGTCGCGCAGGGTATATTCGAACTTCGGGCCGTAGAACGCGCCTTCGCCTGGATTGATGCCGGTCTTGATGCGTCCGCCGCTTTCCGCTTCGATCTGCTTCAGTACGCGGCCCATCACGTCCTCGGCGCGATCCCAGAGCGCATCGGTGCCGACGCGCTTTTCAGGCCGCGTCGACAGCTTCACGGTGAAGCTTTCGAAACCGAAGTCGGCGTAGGCCGAAAGGATCAGCTCGTTGATCTTCAGGCACTCGGCTTCCATCTGCGCATCGGTGCAGAAGATGTGGGCGTCGTCCTGGGTGAAACCGCGCACGCGCATCAGGCCATGCAACGCGCCCGACGGCTCATAGCGATGCACGCAGCCGAACTCGGCCAACCGCATCGGCAAGTCGCGATAGCTCTTCAGGCCATGCTTGTAGATCTGCACGTGGCCCGGGCAGTTCATCGGCTTGATAGCGAAGACGCGCTCGTCCTCGGTGTTCTCGCCGGCCGACTGGGAGGCGAACATGTTCTCCTTGTACCAGCCCCAGTGGCCCGAGGTTTCCCAAAGCGACTTGTCGAGCAGGATCGGCGCGTTGACCTCCTTGTAGTCGGCCTTGAGGCGGCGGCGCATGTAAGAGATCAGCTCCTGGAAGATCGCCCAGCCCTTGGGATGCCAGAACACCGTGCCCGGTCCCTCCTCCTGGAAGTGGAAGAGATCCATCTCGCGGCCGAGCTTGCGGTGGTCGCGCTTCTCGGCTTCCTCGCGCTGCTTGAGGAACTCAGCGAGCTGTTTGTCCTCGGCAAACGCGATACCATAGATGCGCTGCAGCTTCTGGCCCTGCGCATCGCCACGCCAATAGGACCCGGAGAAGCGGTCGACCTTGAATGCCCGGCCGATATGGCCAGTCGCGGTCATGTGCGGACCACGGCACAGGTCCGTCCAGGTGCCTTGGGCGTAGATCTTGACGTCCTCGCCCGCAGGAATCGCATCGATGAGCTCGATTTTGTAGCTCTCGCCCTGGGCAGCGAAGAACGCCTTCGCCTTGTCGCGCGACCACACCTCCTTGGTGAAGGGGGCGTTCCTGGCGATGATCTCGTGCATCTTTTTCTCGATGCGGGCGAGATCGTCGGGCGTGAACGGTTCGGCCTTGTCGAAGTCGTAGAACCAGCCATTCTCGATCACCGGGCCGATCGTCACCTTGGTGCCTGGCCACAGCGCCTGTACGGCCTCGGCGCACACGTGGGCTGCGTCGTGGCGAACCAACTCCAGCGCTTCCGGATCGGTGCGGGCGACGAACTTGATGTTCGCGTCCTGGGAGATCGCGTCCATGGCGTCGGCGAGCACGCCGTCGAGCACCATGGCGACGGTGCGCTTGGCGAGCGACGGTGCGATCGATCTGGCGACGTCCATGCCGGTGGTGCCGGCCGGGACCTGGCGTTTGGCGCCGTCGGGAAATGTCAGGGTGATGTCGGCCATCGGTGATCCTCTCAGTCGCTGCCAACCACGCAGGTAAGGGGTACGTCCCGGGATTGCCGATCCGCGGGCGCATCTCGCATAGCCTTGAACACGGCGCTACGGCAAGTGCCGTAGTTGCGCCTCACGCCAGTGACGAACCGGGATGCAGCATGAGGATTTGACGGGTGCTGGAAAATGCTTATCGGTCGGGGCAGACAGGAGAGGCCACGATGCCGAAAATGACGCGCCGGGCGATAGCCGCCCTCACGCTGCTGCCGCTCGCTCTGGTGCCGGGATGTGTTGCCGCGCAGGAGGCCTATCCGAGCCGGCCGCTGAAGCTCGTGGTGCCGTTCCCGCCGGGCGGCCTCACCGATGTGCTTGGCCGCGCGATTGCGGAACGTCTGGGTGCTGCGCTGAAGCAGCCCGTCGTCGTCGAGAATCGTCCAGGTGCGGGCACGCTGCTCGGTGCCGAGCTGGTCGCGAAGTCGCCGGCCGACGGCTACACGCTGTTGCACTCGACGAGCTCGACGTTCGGCATCGCGCCGGCGATGTTCAAGTCGCCGAAGATCGAGCCGTTGAAGGATTTCATTCCCGTCACGCTGATCGGCACGGTCAATTTCTTCCTGATCGGCTCGCCGGACATCAAGCCGCGCACGCTCGCCGAGCTGATCGCGGAAATGAAGGCCAATCCGGGGAAGTACAATTACGCCTCGGTCGGCAACGGCAGCGCGCATCACCTGTTCATCGAAGACTTCAAGAAGCGCACCGGCGTCGAGGCGCAGCACGTCCCTTACAAAGGCACGGGCGAGGCGCTGCAGGATCTGATCCCGAACCGGGTGCAGATCATGTTCTCGGACGCGGCGGTCGCGCTGCCGCAGATCGAGGCCAAGAAGGTGATCGCCTTCGGAACCAGCGGGGCCAAGCAAAACACGCTGGTGCCGTCGGTGCGGCCGATCGGCGCGAGTGTGCCGGGATTTGACTGGCAGGCGTGGCAGGGGATTTCGGTGCCGGCCGGTACGCCTGCAGCGATCGTCGAGCGGCTGTCGAAGGAGCTGCTGGCGATCCAGCAGGCGGCGGAATTCCAGACTTTCCTAACGAAGATCGGTATGGAACCGTGGGCGCCGCTCGGCCCGGCGCAGTTCGCCGAGCACGTGAAGGCCGAGATCCCGCGCTGGGCCGACGCCGTCAAGGCCGCCGGCGCGAAATTGGATTGATGCGTGCGGTGCTGCTCGCGCATCATGCGGTGTCCATAGCACCTGAGTTGGAGGATTAGGCCCATGCGTCTCGACAAGAAGATCGGCATTGTGACGGCGGCAGGTTCCGGCATGGGCCGCGCCGGCGCACTGAGGTTCGCGCGCGAAGGGGCGAGCGTCGGCGTCGTCGACATCGACGCGAAGGCCGTGCAGGCCGTTGTCGCGGAGATCACGCGTGGGGGCGGCAAGGCCTTCGGGGTCGTCGCGGATCTGACCAAGGACGCGGAGTCCCGGCGCATCGTCGCGGAAACTGCCAAGGCCTTCGGCGGGGTCGATTTCGTGTGGAACCACGTTGGCCATCCGGGGCCGGCCGCGTTCGAGGGACTGGATCTCGCCGAGTGGGACAATGCGGTGGCGTTGAACCTGCGCACCGTGCTCGTCACCACCGAGGCCGTATTGCCCGAGATGCGTGCGCGTGGCGGCGGCGCGCTGCTTTATACGGCCTCGACGTCGGGTATCTCGGGCTCGCAGTTCTCGCCCGTCTATTCGGCGGTGAAGCACGGCGTAGTCGGCCTCGTCCGCGGTCTCGCCAAACGCTACGCCCGGGAGAAAATCCGCGTCAACGCGATCTGTCCGGGCCCCATCGACACGCCGATGCTGCGCGTGTTCGTGGCGCGCCCCGACCAGCAGTCGACGCAGGGCATGGATAAGGAAGAGCTGGTCAAGAAACGGGCCTACCAGACGCCGATGGGCCGTCCAGGGCAGCCCGAGGAAGTGGCGAACGCGGCGCTGTTCCTGCTCTCGGACGAGGCGTCGTTCATCACCGGCGCGTACCTGACGATCGACGGCGGCGCGACGTGTTAAAATGCGCAGGACGTCTGCGCTGCATGGAGCCCGCGACATCACTGGCCGAGTCGGCCTTGTGGCCCGAGCGCACTCACCATTCGACATCGTGTGCGTCGAGCTTGCGGCGGTCGGCGCGCTTGTGGGTGATGAACAGCACCCGGAGTTCGGCATCATCGTACTCGCAGACGATGCCGAACGGGGTCTTGCTGACGGGATAGTGGCGGAAGGCGACGCCGGCTGTTCTCAAGCCATTGTGGGGGCGCTCGGCGAGGTAGGCGCGGAGGCAATTGAGCAGGAGTAACCGTTTGGCCTCG